>JAHEKD010000245.1 GCA_024638545.1 Gammaproteobacteria bacterium | reverse complement strand
AGGTGGGTTCATGACCGACCAACATTATCGAGCTTAATGAATTATCCATCTGATTAAGCAGGGCGACCATTTCATTACTCTTGCAATCATAAAGTTGCTCAGAATATTGAATTTCCGTATCCCACTCGCCCTTCCGGGAGGCTAACTCAAGCGTCTGCCTGGCTCTTGTTGCCGTAGAGCATATGACTAGTTCAGGTAATTTCTTCGAATCAGCAAGCACCGCTCCCATCTTTTTTGCCGCGCTTACACCTCTACTCGCCAGTGGGCGCTCATGGTCAGATGAATAGTCAGCGTCCCAGTCTGATTTGGCGTGGCGAAATAAAAACAATGATTTTCTGTTATCCATGACCGTCAGCTTTTTGTGATTGAGTTAATATGTTAATACATTGTCAAGGTTAAGTTAAATCTTTTATTTGCACTATGACTCAAACTCAAATGTTAACTATACATTCCCAGGGCATGTTCATCAAAGTCGATAATTCACTCTATACCATCTACAGTTCATCGCTCACGGGTCATCTGTCAGATAGTATTGAACCCTATTTTAACCAGATTCTGGAATCAGTCAGATTGTTATAACCAAGTGCCATGGATAGATTAATCTGCTGCATTACCAGGTTCTGTCATACTGTTTCCGGCGCTATGTTTATATGATTATGATCTTTATTCAATTGAATAAATCTGTTTACGCACGGGTGGAAAAAGGGCTACTATTCGCATTCAGCACAAAGTTCACGCAGGTATTAAAATGGTACAGGTCCGCAGATTAGGAGGCCGCGCTGCCCGCAAGGCACTCAGGCAAGCGCCTCTAGCCGACGACATACAGCCGATAACACCGGGCCTTGAGAGCAGAATGCTCAAGACTCTGGCCGACGGCGATGTTGAGAAGATTAATAACGCCGTCATGCATGTGCTCGAGGAAATAGGGCTGTCCCAGGCACTGCCTTCATGTATTGAAATGGTGACAGCAGCAGGTGGCCGTTATGACGCAGACAAAGATCGTTTACTTTTTCCTCGTGCCCTGGTTGAAGACACTATTGCCAACGCCAACCGCAATGTTGTTCTCTACGGGCAGGATCCTAAACACGATATTTATGTTAATGGCAGCAGAACGTACTTTGGCACGGCTGGTGCGGCCGTGCATGTGGTCGATGTCGATACGCGTGAGTACAGGGATTCAACTCTCATTGACCTGTATGACGCGGCCAGAATTGTTGACCAGATGGAGCACATCCATTTTTTCCAGCGCTCGCTGGTTTGCCGGGATTTGACCGATCCTCTGGAGATGGATTTTAACACTTGTTATGCATCGGTAAGCGGAACCACCAAACATGTGGGGACAAGCTGGGTCCTGAAAGAACACCTTGATGTCAGCTTTCAGATGCTGCACGAAATTGCCGGGGGAGAAAAAAAATGGCGTGAACGCCCGTTTGTCAGCTGCTCCAGCTGTTTTGTGGTGCCGCCCATGCGCTTCGCCGAAGACGCCTGTGAAGTCCTGGAGGGCGTCGTTCGCGGCGGCATGCCGGTTCTGTTGCTGGCCGCCGGGCAGGCAGGCGCAACCAGCCCGGCAGCGTTAGCCGGGGCGGTGGTTCAGGAAGTTGCCGAGGTGCTGGCAGGCCTGGTTTACGTCAATTTACTCGTACCGCAGCATCCCGCAATCTTCGGAACCTGGCCGTTTGTATCTGACCTGAGAACGGGCGCCATGAGCGGCGGCAGCGGAGAACAGGCGATATTAATGGCGGCCTGCGGACAAATGGGTCGCTACTATGATCTGCCAACCGGGGTGGCGGCGGGGATGACCGATGCCAAGATGCCGGATGCGCAGTCGGGCTATGAAAAAGCCTATACCGACCTGTTGGCAGGTCACAGCGGCGCCAATCTGATTTACGAATCAGCCGGCATGCATGGCAGTTTGATGGGTGTTTGCATGGAGAGTTATGTTATTGACAATGATATGCTCGGCGCGATAAATCGCACCATTCGCGGCATTGAGGTCAATGATGAAACGCTGTCTATAGACGCGATGCGGGACGTCTGTATTGACGGGCCCAGCCACTATTTAGGTCATGATCAAACGATACAGTTAATGCAGCGGGAGTACATATACCCTAAAATCGGGGATCGCAGCAGCCCCAAAGAATGGAAAGAGCAAGGTTCCACCACCATTCTTGAAAGGGCCAGGGTGGCAGTTGAAGATATTTTAAAGAATTATTATCCTGACCATATTTCAGCTGAGACAGACAATAGAATACGCCAGCTTGGTCCGGTGAAATTGCCAAAGGCATCAATGAACCGATAATACCTGAATTATTAAGGAGAAGTTTTAATCATGAGTAACAAGCAGCTGCCAGATTCAGCAAAAGTAGTCATCATCGGTGGGGGCGTGATGGGTGCCGGTCTGGCGTACCATCTTGCCGAAGAAGGCTGGACCGATTGTTTGATGATAGAAAAGGGCGAGCTGACATCGGGGTCAACCTGGCATGCGGCAGGGCAATGCCCGAGTTTTATCGCGGACTATAACATGGCGAAAATTCATGATTATGGTGTTAATCTTTACCCAAAGCTTGAAGAATTAACCGGACAATATGTCAGCTGGCACGGTTGTGGAGGCATTCGTTTTGCATACAATCATGCTGAGGTTGAGTGGTTTCATCGGGTCGCGGGTGTGGGTAAGCTAATCGGGTTTGAATGTGAAATCATTGACCCGCCAAAGATCAAGGAATTGATTCCCTATGCCAACATCGACGGGGTTCTTGCGGGGGCATGGACGATTAATGACGGGCATGTCGATCCTGCAGGCGTATGCAATGCCATGGCCAGGGGTGCGAGGCAGATGGGTGCGAATATCGTGACCAATAACCGTGTGATTGATATAAATCAACGCTCGTCAGGTGATTGGGAAATAGTCACCGAACAGGGCAATATTATTGCCGAGCACGTGGTCAATGCGGCCGGTTGCTATGCGAGGCAGGTTTCGCAGATGGTAGGGACCGATATCCCGATGATGAACATGAAGCATACCTATATCGTTACCGATACCGTGGCTGAATTTCTGGAGCACGATGAAGAAATGCCGGTTATTCGTGATCCATATCCATCATCTTATTATCGGCAGGAGCAGAAATCCGCTTTGATTGGCATTTACGAAATGGCGAATTCCGAAGAGTGCTGGACTCATCGCGGTGGCTGGCCTGAGTGGGAATCACAGAACGAACTGTTCGATCCCGATTTCGACAACCTGACGATGTATATTGAACGCGTTATGGAAAGGGTGCCAATGTGGGGCGAGCTGGGCATCAAGCGGGTTGTCTGCGGCGCTATCCCACATACGCCTGACAGCAACCCGTTTCTTGGTCCTGCCGCCGGACTGAGAAATTTCTGGCATTGCAATGGTGCTTCGATTGGCATTGCCGCCGGTGCAGGCTCCGGCAAATATCTGGCGCAGTGGATGATTTATGGTGATGCGGATATCAATATGGCCGGCGTTGATCCAAGGCGCTTTAGTGATTTCGCGCCGGGTGAATATACCCGGCAGAAATCTCACGAGGATTACGAGCATATGTATAAGCTGCATTTGCCGGGGGAAGAGCGCCCTGCAGGTCGTAAGATGAGAACGACACCGTTATATGATGTGCTGCAATCCAGGGGTGCGGTCTTTACTGAAGTCAACGGCTGGGAGCGTGCAAAGTGGTATTCTCCTGATGGCCGTAAAGAAGAGATTGGATTCAGGCATAACAACACTTTTAACGTCATTGCTGATGAGTGTCGTGCCGTGCGTGAGCGAGTGGGCGTGATGGAATTATCGACATTTGCAAAATACGATGTTACGGGCAAGGATGCAGAAAAACTTCTGAACCGCATCACCGCAAATAAAATGCCCAAAAGAGAGGGCGGTGTCACGTTGACGCATTATCTTGCGGAGAATGGACGTCTTAATGGTGAATCAACGGTCACGCGACTCGCCGATGATCACTATTATGTGCTGTCCGGGGCTACCAGCGAGGAGCGAGATCTTTCGCTATTGCGTTTTGGCATGAAAGCAGGCGAGGATGTCAGCGTTACCAACGTGACGAATGACTATGGTGTCATCGTCGTAGCGGGCCCGATGGCAAGAGAAGTTCTCCAGCCTTTGACGCAAAGCGATCTCTCGAATAAATCCTTTAAGTGGCTTACAGGCCGGATTATCGAAATTGCAGGTGCAGACGTGCGCGCATTGCGTGTCAATTACGTGGGTGAACTGGGTTGGGAACTGCACTGTCGCATGAGCGATATGCTGAAAGTTTATGACGCAGTCTGGACAGCGGGCCAGGGTCATGATATCGCAAATTTCGGTACCTACGCCATGAATTCGTTGCGCATGGAAAAAGCCTATAAAGGCTGGGGCGCCGAGTTGACAAATGAGATTACCATGGTCGAAGCTGACCTGATGCGTTTTTTCCGTGGCGACAAGGATGATTTTCGTGGCAGGCAGGCGACCCTTGATATCGATCAGCAGAAGATCAAAGAAAAACTTGTCTACTTTGAAATCGAGGCCGGTGATAATGATGTCGTCGGCGGCGAGGCCGTTCTGAACGGCGGTCAGCCGATCGGCGTGACTACCTCCGGCGGTTATGGTCATGTAACAGGTAAAAGTCTTGGATTTGCCTATGTTACACTCGAGTTTGCGCAGCCGGACAGCCGGTTTGATGTTTTGCTGTTAGGACAGACGCGCCGTGCGACCGTGCTGAGTGAACCTGCCTGGGATCCGGCCAGTGAACGGCCCAGAGCCTGAATTTGGGCCATTTTAGCGCTACAGAGATTTACGCTGGATCTCTTTAGTCCGGTTAAAGAGCGTATCTTTTTCGTAGATATCTCAATATTAAAGGAAACTGCACGCCAGCCATAGTCAGTGTGTATTGACTGTCAATAATTACAGTCTGCATATTTTAT
>JAHEKD010000244.1 GCA_024638545.1 Gammaproteobacteria bacterium | reverse complement strand
CCGGACTTCTTAGCGAGACGGTTAAAGGATGCGTCCTGTATGGGTTTTACGACCAAAGGCCGGCATTATGTTATCAGCATATGTGCCGGCACAAGGGCCCGCAGGCATCGTTGACACGATGTCGAGGATCCTGACCGAGTAACATGCCCACAGGGCGTGGCAAGGGACCGTCGCAGTAGTAGGGTGGTGAGAAATGCGGGCTAAACCCAGTGAGATTGATTAAGAATGTCAATTCAATGCCGCAAGCCGAATACTAGTGTTTCCTGAGAAAAGAATAAAGAAGCATCTGCCCCGATCAGAATTGCAATCCTTCATCCTCGTTTAGCTGCGGCAGTTCGTCGGTAATGTCATGCCAACAGGCTTTAACACCAGTATGAATATGTACTTCGGGGCGTTTTACAGGGTCATCGTCTAATGTACCCAGGCGTATGTAGATTGTTGATAAATTTTTAAATTCGCTATAAATGGGTGAACCGCAATGGTTGCAAAAATAACGATTCTTATTAGTTGATGATGGATAACTCTTTAAATATTCCCGGCCATTTATAATGGCGAAATCTTTTAAATTTACAGCAGCACTTGTTGCAAATGCGGATCCACTGGCTTTACGGCACTTTTCGCAATGGCAATAGTTAATGCCTATAATGTCACCGCTGATTTGATATGCAATTTTTGTGCATAAACAACTGCCTCGCAAACTCATTTTTTATCTCTTGCCATGTCTGGCCTTGATTTCCCGAATATGCGCCGGTCCGACCTCGCAGCAACCACCAACAATGGTTGCACCAAGATTTATCCAGCCGTCCACAAAGTCAGCATAGGATTTTGGGCCGAGATCTGTGCGCTTTTTTAGCAGATTTACATTGGCGTCTGCATATTTGAAGTCTGTGGTAATTGAGGTGAAACCATTCGCATAGGCGCCGTAGGGCAGGCTGCAGCTGCTTAAAACCGGCATGGACTGGTCAACGGCTTCCGGCAGCGAACAATTTATGAGCAACGCCTGTGGCTTTAATTCTTCAACGACAGACAGTATTTGTTCCAGCGGTTCGGCGGAGCGTAACTTTGTGCCATCGCTATCGTCTACCGTAACTGCAAGCCAAACAGGTTTTCCTGCTGCCATTGCACCCAGCAGCGCACCGCGTGCCTGGCCAACAGAGGACATGGTTTCACAAATAAACAAGTCGACAAAGGGCGCCTGTATTTGAGCTATTTCTGCATAAACCTGCGTCGCTTCATCAACCGGCAGGGCCAGATCGGGTCGGTAGGAACGGGTGGTTGGCCCTAGTGAACCGGCAACCAGACCAGTGCCAAAATCGTTGCGGGCTTTACGCGCTATTTCACATGCCCGGCGGTGAAAAGCTTCAAACATGTGTTCCAGGTCAAATGGCTTTAATCGATCACGATGTAACGGATATGTACAGGTTGTTGCAATTTGGGCGCCTGACAAGAAATAGTCATTGTGAACACCGTAAACAAGTTCTGGTGAATCCATCAGTAATTGGGTTGACCATAATCCCGTTGGTTCTATTCCGGATCGTGCCAGAAGCTCCTGACCCATACCGCCATCCAGAATTGTTATCGACATTTTAATGACTCCAGATTGAATTATTCAATGCATTTGTATTTTACTATTTACGCTGACCCTGAATAATCCTGCCCAGAATCATTGCGCAAAATAGAATTGCAAAACCGGCCAGAATACCCTGGCCTGCAGAAGCATATTGTAATGCTTCAAGAACATCGTAAACCAGAACTTTTGCGCCAATTTATGAGGCGAAATCATCCATGTCAAGGTTTTAAATAGATGGTGGATCGTTGCGTCGCTGCAGTGCGAACATTTCTCTTGCACGATGTAGAATTACTAATAAATACATTAATATTCCAAATCATTGGCTAGAGTATTAAGCACTTCGCATTTTTTTGTGAAAATCAGGACATTAAGCTCTACCCCTCCCAGTTTTTTGCTGATATTAACTAACCGCGAATTAACTATATCGTCGCAGATTAAACTTTTGGGCAAGTATGTAAATCCATTTGCAAGTAAACACATACGGCGCAGGTTTTCAGTCACTGCTGACTCGTATGTAATTCTCTGCTGTATTGCTGAAAATATTTCCCGACCAATATTCTGTTGCAATACCTGATGAAAGTAGCTTTCTTCCGGATATCCAAGGTAAGGAATTTTACTGAAATTCTGTTCAATGTTTATAGTGGGCGATGAAACCGCTATCAACGAGTCTGTATCAATTATCCTGTTTGGAAATTTAGTCAACATATCCAGATTTTCATTCGGTGTTGAGAAAATCAACAATACATCTGCCCGGTTCATTAAAAAGCGTGCAATCGCCTCCTGGCGATTTGACGTTCTTATACGGTATCGATATCCAAAAATTTGATTTTCTTTTTTGTTTGTATTGAGCTGAATATTTTGTTGCAGCAAATGTGGCAAATGGGAAATAGCAAGTGAATGCTGGGTTGTAATGACTAAGTGTTGATTTTTCTGGAACTGACTACGTATGCTTTGTCTTAGGTTCTCATTATTATGTATTAATTTTTTAAATTCAAAGACGTGATCTTTTACTGCAGGATGAATTTTTATGGGTTGTTTTGATCGATCAACAATCTCAAACCCGCACCATTGCTCAAAAGTTTGTATTCGCCTTGAAAATGCCGATTGAGAAATATTTCGCTGATTGGCTGCTTGTGAAAATGATTCATTTTCGATCAATGCAATAATGTCTTCAAAGAATTTAGTATTCATAATTTATGATACGATATGCATTATTTGCATATCGTATCATAAATTATGCACTGGACAATTACTTGTTAAACAAACTATGATAAAAAGTTCGGTAATATATGGGTTACTTAAGTTAGATGGATCTCACTCGTTATCCTCGTATGCAATTTGCTCATACGCCCACCAGAATTGAACCTATGGCAAACCTTACCCAATTATTAGGTGGGCCAAAATTATGGATTAAGCGAGACGATTGTACAGGCTTATCCACGGGCGGAAATAAAACACGAAAATTGGAATTTCTGATTGGGGATGCCCTTAATCAAAATGCAGATACTGTGGTGACCGTCGGCGCGACGCAATCCAATCATGCCAGACAGACTGCCGCCGCATGTGCCAGATCGGGATTGAATTGTACTATTTTGCTTGAAGATCGTACCCACAAAACAGATCTAAACCATAATTATAACGGTAATGTTCTGCTCGATCTGTTACACGGTGCTGAGGTCCAGCGGATTCCAGCCGACAAAGCGGTTACAGAGGCTGTTGAAGAATGCTTAACTACTCTAAAGTCAGCCGGAAATAATGTCTACTTTATTCCTGGTGGGGGTTCCAATGCAGTCGGTGCATTAGGTTACGCAAATTGTGCTCTTGAGCTTACATGTCAATCCAATGACATGGACCTTCATTTCGACCATTTGGTTCATGCAACAGGAAGTGCAGGCACCCAGGCGGGTTTAATCGCCGGACTCACGGCAATTAATAATCCGCTGCCGGTACTGGGCATTGGCGTGCGCTTTCCACGTGAAACTCAGGAGGAAAACGTCTTTTTATTGGCTATTAAAACGGCGGAGCATTTGAAGCTGGCACAATCCATTCGCCGAGAAGATGTGATTGCTAACTGCGATTATGTTGGACCTGGTTACGGATTACCTGCACAGAGTACTCTAGAGGCTGTAAACTTAGTTGCCAGGCATGAAGGAATTTTATTGGATCCTGTGTATTCAGGAAAAGGCATGGCAGGATTAATAGATCTGGTCAGAAATGGCTATTTCAATGCAAATCAAAATATTCTATTTTTACATACAGGTGGTAGTGCAGCATTGTTTGGTTATTTAGACGAATTCACACAGAACAGTTAAACTTTTAAACATTTAGATTAGGAGCTATAAGATGGTCGGTTCAAGCGCGAAAAAGTTATTGAAATTTGGAGTATTAACAGCGTGTCTGACTGGATTATTTATCCAGACAGCATTCGCAAAAGAGGTCATTCGCTTATCAACGTATGTTAATGAAACGGACATTCGTTACGAAGGATTTAAACATTTTGCTGAATTAGTCAATGAGAAAACCGGTGGTGAAGTTGAGATTCAAATTTTTCCTTCTGCGACACTGCATGGCTGGAGCGAAGGTGTTGACGCGGTTCAAGGAGGGGTATCAGATATCAGCTGGATTCCAGCTGACGATCGACTCTCCTGTTACAGGGTTACTTCACTATATCCCGCGTTAATTAACCTGGAAAACCAGGTTGAATTAGATGCGAGTTATGCAAGCTTGATTCTCGATGAAGCAGCGAAAAATGGATTGCATCCATTATTTAATTCAAATTACTCCTATGATCAGGAATGGTGGTTTGAGGAGCAACTGGATGATATATCCAACCTCGAGGGTAAGCTTGTGCGTTCAATTGGCCCCCTGGTCAGCATGATGATTGAATCCTGGGGCGGAAAGCCGGTTTTTGTTGCACCTAAAGAAGTATTTCAATCAGCCGAACGTGGAGTTGTCGATGGGATTAATATGGGTGTTGCGACCTACAGTTCATGGAAGCTATGGGATGTTATGCCCTACATGGTCAACGCCAGCCTTTTTTATGGAAATATCATTTATATGATAAACAAGGATAAATTTGATGGATTGTCAGCCGAGAGTCAACAAGCCTTAACGGATGCGGCAAAAGAAACTGAAACCTGGCTGAAACCCCTCTATGAGCAGTGGGTCAACGAACGCGTTGGTCAGGCTGTTATGCAGGGCGGTGGTGCGGCCGTCAGTCTTGATGATGAAAAACGTGAAGAATTGATTGCAGTAATCCAGCCAAAATGGGATGAAGAAGTAAATAACCAATGTGGTCAGGAATTAGCCGATAAAATTCGCGCGCTATTTAGTGATCATCAATAAAATCATCATTACTTGTT
>JAHEKD010000243.1:646-4934 GCA_024638545.1 Gammaproteobacteria bacterium | reverse complement strand
CACGACCCACACACCATTGACCGCGGTGCTGCCGTAAACCTGCGCCATAAAATTGAAACCGTGGATATCCTCGTCGAACTCGGGACTGTCCCAGTGAGTATCGCCATCCTGATGCCACGACACCGCGGCTCCCAGCCCGGGGTCTTTAAAGAAAATCACTTCATTGAAGGGCGCAAAGTCGTCACCGTGGATGGCTTCGGCAACTTTCAATAATTGAGGGTGCCCGTAGGTGCGAAGACAGGCTTGTGAAAATTGTAACTGACCCACCAGAATAAACGGCGCAAATGCCGGTGCGTCCGCAGCGGCTGCCGGTTCAAATAATTTCACCTGGTGACGCCCGTTCAATAAATCCGTGCCACCCAGAGGGTCGGATAGCGGTTTCGCCCATTGCAGTGTCAGTGCCTCGCAGCCCACACCGAGAGCTGGTGAGCCATCAGCGTCAACTGGACTATCAGGTGACACTGGAAAATTGCGACGCATGGCTGCTATATCATGGCGGATATCCTCAAGTTCCTGATCGCTGGTCACGCCCTCAAAAATGTAAAATCCGTATTCCGAGTAGGTTGCCCGAATGGCGGGATCGAGATTGCCATCAGCATCAAACTTGAGTGGCCCACGGTTATCCAGATCGAGTGCGCGGTGCTGACCCTCAATTAAGTAATTGCGCATGGCGTCAGCACCTTCACCGTAATAGGCGGCGCATGCTTCGATGGAGCGTAAGGTGTCTTTAACCACGATTCTTTCCCGAGCTTAAAACACACGTTTTATACATAAATAAATTTTATTCCTATGAAAAAACTGTGAATCCAAGAGCTATGTAGATGAATTTCGATAGCACAAACACGAGAAAGAGTATGAGTAAACATGTCAAATAATCCGAAGCCACTCGGACGGTTCACAAATATAGTTGACGAGCACATTAAATTAATAGTTAGGGACAAACCCAAGGGTATTTATTGGAATTCAATCTTTTTAACGTAGTGAGTAAGTGTCGAAGCGGTCAGGGTGCTTGATTTTCAACAAAAATGCTTCTTACAGAGTAAATGAGTCACCTGCTCCGCACAAAAGACTCATGTTAAAAATATGGGACTTGCAAGCCGTCGCGAGTAACGCGAGAGGCGCCACGATTTAACGATTTTGCAATTACATGGTCAATGACTATTGTGTTGCTCTGTTTGTTAACTTGCTTGCCTTTGGTGCTCGTTATAACTGTTTCACCCCATCTTTGTTTATCTTAGGTCGTTTTTTTTCAGCATCATAGTCAGGGTCAAATGGCTCAGCTTTCGGTTCGATTTAATATGATTCTTAATAACAGCAATATTCGATAACTGAGTAGTATTATCTAAATAAAATTTTTGGCAGTTCAGCGACTTATATATTTTACTTTGCATAGCCAAATGTAAATTCTTTCCTCTATGATTTTTTTCCACCGTAGTTAGAACGCCTTTCAGCAAGGGAAAGTCATCCTGAAATCCTTTGTCTTCAATTATAAAATAGCCAACGACTTCATCGCCGATTTCAGCAACTATAGTAGTTGTTTTCTCACTCTTGATGCTGTTTATTATCCACGTCTCAAAGTATCTTCTTGCTGTGTTCGGTTTAAAATAATGCAAATTCTTATATCTAGATACGAAATCCGGATTATCTGTCAAGTAAGAGTGTGTAAGAGCGATAATTTTTTCCAGATCTTTTTTTTCAAAGGTTCTTACGACATATTCTTCTGCCTCAAAAAAGTATGAATTTTCTGCGAGGTCAATTAATGTTAAGAAAGTGATCCGGGAATCAACAGTTCTGAACCCCACGCTTTCGAGATGCTGAATACTTATTATCTCCTGCAGATTAATGTCGCAGATGACAAGATCAAAATCTGTTTTCTTCAGCTGATCATGAAGAGAGCCGATTACTCTATTAAGTTCAAGAGAATAGTAGTTAATCCCTAAGAATTCACTCTCCCAAGGTTTATATGCCAACATGGATTAATCTTTTTATTTGAACTTTTTAGCTGGATTTCCATACCACACTTCGTTGTCATGAACTTCGTTACGAACTTGAGAACACGCACCGATAACTGCATTCTTACCTACGTTGACCCCGGGCATCAATACAACCAAGGCACCAAACATAGCCCCATCATCGATCTTGCAAACACTTGTGGATTTTGACGCTAGATCGGGAGTATCAGTTGCCACAAATGCATATTTGACTACTACGTCGTTACCTACATGGGTGCCCGCAGATAACGTACACCTGCTCCCAAAATTTGCATTATTACCGATCATGCAATTGTCTCTGAACTCTCCGTAACTAGTAGCCCTAAAATCCTCACCGATGGTTACATTCTCGCCTATTTTGCAGTAGGTCCCAACAAATGAATTACTGCCAACCTTTGAGTTCTTTCTTATAATTACAAAATCTTCCAGAGTTACATTGTCCCCAACTTCGACATTTTCCTCGATAATGCAATAACTCCCTATGTTAAAATTTTTTCCAAGTTTAACGCTTGGATGAATTATATTCCTTTGTTCCATAGTCATTTCAATTAGTAAGTGATCGCTCTTTTGCAGTATACGCAAAACGGTGAACTGTTTTCTAGCTGAATTTAAACGCACTAGAGATAGGAAAGCCATGTTATCCAGATAATGACCGACAGTGTAGCTAGGTAAAGACTGGGGATCCTGTGTGCTTTATGCTCTGCACTCGTATTCAAGTTTGAAGCGCCCAATTAGGCGTTTACTTTTCTTCATTTCGACATTTTTTCCTCGCCCGCGGATGTGCGTCGTCGTATACCTGTGCCAAGTGCTGAAAATCAAGATGCGTATAAATCTGCGTGGTGCTGATGTTGGCATGGCCGAGCAATTCCTGAACTGCCCTGAGTTCACCGCTGGATTCAAGCAGGTGACTGGCAAAAGAATGCCGTAACATGTGCGGACTGACGGGTATGTCGATGCCCTGCCTGGCTGCCCAGTATTTAACCCGTTGCTGGATGGTGCGTGGGTTTATGCGGCGGCCGTGCTTGGAAACGAATACCGCCTGGAAATCTTTCAATGGCAGTGTATTACGTTGCATTAGCCACTCCCTAAGCGCTTTGTCAGCATACTTACCAATCGGCAGGTCGCGGGTTTTATTGCCTTTGCCGGTCACCCGTACCAGTTTTTCAGGCAGCATTAAATCGTTAAGGTCCAGGTCACATAGTTCCGACAGGCGGAGCCCGGAAGAGTAGAACAGCTCCATCGCGGCTTTGTCGCGATAGCTGAGCGGGTTGTCGGCGTCTATCTCAATCAGCGAAGTGATCTGGTCGACGGTAAGTGTTTTGGGTAATCTTTTGGCGGCTTTCGGTGCGCGTACGTCATCGAACGGATTGGTTGCCAGTACTCGTTGTTGCATCAGGAACTGTGCCAGGCCGCGACCCGACGAAAGAACACGTTGAATGCTCTTGGCGTGCAGGCGTTTGGCATTGAGGCTGGCGGAAAACTGGCGCACCGCGTGGGTGGTCAGCCCTTGCCATAGCATCAGGCCTTGTTGATCACAAAAAGCCAGCAGTTTGCGTATATCCCGCCGGTAGGCGGCCAGCGTGTGCGGGGACAGCCGCCGCTCAACCTCCAAAGTATTTAGATAACGATCCACATCATCTTGAATCGTTCCAGTCATGAGTTTAATCAGCAGGTTGCAAGCGGGCGAGGCAAATGCCCGCCATCAGGCCGAGGCGGTTCAGGTGATCGGTGCCCAGATCATGAGTAAAGCGGACCGGGTCGCTGGAACCCAACGCCAGGATGCCGATCATGTCGTGTTCTGCGGTGAGCATGGGGATCAGCGCTGCGGATTTAACCGAATCGCTAAAGAACAGCTGCAGAATGTTGCTCGGCCAGCGTTCGTCACACACTGCCAGCTTATTCGAGAGGCGCCGTAATGCATCTTCATAACCGTCATTTTCATCCGGTCGTTGTGCAACCGCGCGTGCAGTTTTGAAAGACACTTCATCAATGTTAAAAGTCTTGCGCAGCGCCAGTGGGAATTCACCGGCAAATTCAGACAGGTTACTAAAGCCGATCAGCTGGCATAGGACATTACTGAAGCTGTCACTGATTTGCTCGTTCTCGCGTGCCACCTCAATCAGCTCTACGTGTTGCGAGTGAAATTGGGAAAGCCTTGATTTCAGTGTGCTGATCTGCCGCTCCAACAGTGATGCCGTGCCGCGGTTATCGGTCAGGGTAATTAGCTCAAGTAACTCGGGGTGACGTTGAAAAATATCCGGGTTAGCTTTTAGCAGCGCGATCAGCTCGGCATCAAT
>JAHEKD010000243.1:0-636 GCA_024638545.1 Gammaproteobacteria bacterium | reverse complement strand
ATTTTCTGTGTTTATCTGTGACATGTAGTCTTCTCTAATTTTCGCTCTCGAGTTCAATCTCGCCCTCAAAAGAAGTGTGGGCCGGGCCGGTCATAAACACTGGTTGGCCTTCGCCCTCCCACCTTATGCTCAAACGGCCGCCGGGCAAAGTTGCCGTTACCTCGGGATTTAGTTTTTGAGCATGGATGCCGGCAGCCACTGCAGCACAGGCACCACTGCCACAGGCCAGGGTTTCTCCTACACCGCGTTCAAACACGCGCAGGGCGATTTCACCTCGGCCTTTAATCTGCATAAAACCAACGTTAGTGCGCTCGGGGAAAATCGGATGCGATTCCAAAACCGGGCCAATCTGGCTAACCAGTGCGTGTTCCACATCGTCGACTATTAGCACTGCATGCGGATTACCCACAGACAGCGCATAAAAATTGATGGCATCACCGTCTTTATTGATTGCGTATTGACCGGCACGCTGAGTTTCCGCCAGTGGGATATCGACCGGATCAAATGAGGGCACACCCATATTTACCGTGACTTCGCCGGTTTCCGGGTCCTGTTGCAATTGCATATCACCGCTGATGGTTTCAACGCTGAGCGGATTTTTGCGGTGCAGGATGAGGTCGTTCGGATCATTTCCGC
>JAHEKD010000242.1 GCA_024638545.1 Gammaproteobacteria bacterium | reverse complement strand
CTTCATTACCGCCGGGAGCAACCCAGCCGGAATCGGAATAACTGTGCCTGGGTGCCAAATTATCCTTGTACTGTATTATATGCGGCTTGTCCAGTAAGGCCGTGTCGTCATCGGGGAAATGGACCATTCTTTCAGCTTCAAGCACATAGCGGTTTTCGCCAGTTGCATCTACGCCAGTAGCGGTGAAGTTTTCCACATAATAATCGGGATCATGGCGTGAACTTCCCGGAACTGGACGCAGCTTTGGATCTTCGAGCAAGCCTATCTGTAGCCAGATACTGAGTCCGACCATAATGATAAAAGCAACTATAATTGCTGTTTTCTCAAAAATTCGCATTAAAATATGCCTGCACGAATCAAGTCAAGGGCATTCAGAGCCCCGATCGGGCGTTGATCGTCATCGACAACAAAGACACCGTTAATGCTGTTGTTCTGCATAATAGACACGACCTCTGCCGCTAACAGTTGCGCGTTTACGGTGATAGGCTGTTCAATCATCAAGTCGCTGATTTTACATGTATAAATATCCACTTGTGAATTAAGTGCACGCCGTAAATCACCGTCAGTGAAAATGCCAGCGATCTGGCCTTGCTCGTTGATAACAGATGTCATACCCAGGCCTTTACTGGACATTTCGATCAGGGCTTCCTGCAAACTGGCCGTTTGTTCAACCCTTGGGATCGATTCTCCCTTATGCATGATATCTTTCACATACAGCAGCAATCTGCGTCCCAGCGCACCACCCGGATGGGAGCGCGCAAAGTCCTCTGTAGTGAAACCCCTTAATTCCAGCAACGTTACTGCCAGGGCATCACCAATCGCCAGGGTGGCTGTAGTGCTCGATGTGGGCGCAAGATTAAGAGGACAGGCCTCTTTATCCACGCTGACGTCAATAGTGACATCGCTTTGCTGTGCTAAAGATGAATGCGTATTACCGGTAAGTGCAATGGTGTATACGCCCATCCGTTTCAGGATTGGCAGAATCACGAGTATCTCCGGAGTTTCACCCGAGTTAGATAAGGCTAGGGTAATGTCTTTTGGCGTGATCATTCCTAAATCACCATGGCTGGCTTCTCCAGGGTGTACAAAAAATGAGGGTGTGCCGGTGCTTGCCAGGCTGGCTGCAATTTTGCCGCCAATATGACCGGATTTGCCGATTCCAAGAACAACAACTCTGCCTTCGCAATTTTGAATGAGCGTTACAGCCTGGTCAAATGACGAGTCAATGTGTTCAATTTGCTTGAAGATGGCCTCGGATTCCAGTCTGAGAACATCCTTCGCAATTGATTGCGCAGATTTTTTCCCCATACAGTGCTATTGTATATTGAAAAACATAATAATAACTGAATGTTTACGAAAGCGATGGGACATTCAGGGTTTTAACCGATATGTAGCTCAGATAACCCAGATAACAGGCAAGCAGTATAAAGCCGCCAAGTCTGTTCAGAATATGCCTGTTTTGCCAGGGTGTGACCATGACAACCATACATGCGGTGATGACAATCATGACGATGACATCACGGTTCATTACATCGGGATAAATTGATGTTGGTGCAATGACTCCGGTTGTACCGACAACGGCCAGCAGATTTAAGATATTTGAACCAACGACATTACCTATAGCAATATCGGGGTTGCCCTTTAGAGCACTGGCTATAGAAGTGGCGACTTCAGGTAAGCTGGTGCCAATCGCGATAATGGTCAAACCTATTATCAGATCACTGACCCCTAAATTACTGGCGATTTCAACAGCACCCCAGACCAGGATTTTAGAGCTAATCACCAGCAATACCAGGCCAGCTATAAGCCAAAGTCCAGAGGTGGCGGTTTTAGGTGCTTTTAATCCGGTATCAGGTTGTTTGAAAACCGGAATTTGCTTTTTTTCATTCAATACTGTGAAAATGACGAACATAAAGACAATGATGATCAAAGCGATGGCTTCGAGACGGCTCAAATAGTCATTCAGGAAAATAAGGACGCTTACGGCCATGACTGCAAACATGATTGGGAACTGCCGTTCAATTACGCTGCGGTGCACAGTAACGGGTACGATTAATGCAGTTAACCCCAAAACGAGTCCGACATTGGCTATGTTTGATCCAATTGCATTGCCTATCGCAAGATTAGGATTATCCTGCAGTGCTGCTGCCGCAGCGACAAATATCTCTGGTGCTGATGTACCAAATGCAACAATGGTTAAGCCGATCATCAAGGGCGATACACCAAAATTCAATGCCAAACCTGAAGCCCCGAAAACAAATCTGTCCGCGGATAATACCAGTAATACCAATCCACTTAATACCGCTAAACCAGCGAGCAACATTCTTAACTATTCCCTGAGGTCTTTAGTAGATCGGCATTATAAGGGATCAAAATATTTGATTCGCCGTTTATTTTGTCATATTCGCGGATTTGGGGTGAGATTCATAAGCTATTCAGTGCCGTGTGGGATAAAATTGGCGCCAGGCAACATTAATTACTTTCAATTAATATTGAAATATCTACAACAAATTCAAACTGTTTTTTATGAAATTGCTGTTCTGCTGCAAATATAATATTGATGTCGGAAACTAACCAGAATCAGGCGCATCTTATACAGGTCGATAAGCTTGTATTTGGATACGGTGAGCGCCTGATTTTTAATAATATTGATATGGTCATCCCCAGGGGAAAGATTTCCGTTATTATGGGCCCCAGCGGTTGCGGAAAGTCAACCATGCTGAAATTTTTCGGGGGCAGTCTGAGACCACAAGCCGGTAAAGTCAGATTTGATGGAATCAGTGTTCCCGACTTAAAACGAGAGCAACTTTTTCAACTTCGAAAACGCATGGGAATGATGTTTCAAAGCAACGCATTATTGACAGATATTAGCGTATTTGAAAATGTCGCGTTTCCGCTGCGTGAACATACCGATATGTCAGACTCACTGATCCACCAGTTAGTATTGATAAAACTCGAAATGGTCGGGTTGCGCGGAGCGCGCGATTTAATGCCTGCTGAGCTGTCAGGCGGAATGGCCCGGCGGGTGGCGCTGGCCAGGGCGATCGCACTTGACCCTGACCTGGTCATGTATGATGAACCGTTCACCGGGCTGGATCCGATATCAATGGGTGTGGCGATAAAGCTGATAAAAAAACTTAACGACGCACTCGGAATTACGTCGGTTGTAGTGACCCATGATGTCAAAGAGGGCGCAAGTATTGCTGACTATATATATTTGCTGGGCGACGGCACAGTTGTTGGACATGGAGCCCCGGAGCAAATGCTCAGCAGCAGTAATGATCAGGTTCACCAGTTTATGAACGGTCTGCCGGATGGACCTGTCGCATTCCATTATCCTGCCAGGGCAATACGCGATGATCTCTTAGGTGATCAACAATGAACTGGATCGCGGATCTGGGTGCAAAAACACTTCAATATGTTGCGGGTCTTGGCCGGGCCGGTCGATTTTTCGCTGCACTGACAGGTGCCTGCCTGATTGCGTTATCCCGCTTTTCACTGGTGGTCAAGCAGCTTTACTCAGTGGGTGTGCTGACGCTGCTGATAATATTGGTTTCCGGTTTGTTTGTGGGCATGGTTCTGGGTCTGCAGGGATACTATACCCTTGTGAGTTTTGGCGCTGAATCATCGCTTGGCCTGGTTGTTGCCTTATCACTAACACGTGAGCTCGGTCCGGTATTGTCCGCACTGTTGTTTGCAGGCCGGGCGGGGTCCGCACTGACAGCCGAAATAGGTTTAATGAAAGCGACACAACAGCTTGACGCCATGGAAATGATGGCAACAGATCCTTTGCCCATCGTGATTGCGCCAAGGTTTCTGGCGGGATTTATTGCCTTGCCTTTACTTACTGCGATATTCACGTCGATTGGTGTGATAGGGGGTTATTTAATTGGTGTTCAGCAACTGGGCCTGGATAGCGGCGTTTATTGGGCGGCCATGCAGGAAGGTGTTGATTTCTATGATGATATTATAAACGGCGTGATTAAAAGCCTGGTATTTGGCCTGGTCGTGACTTTTATCGCCGTTTATCAAGGGTACTTTGCTACTCCTACTTCTGAGGGCGTGAGTCGCGCAACAACACGTACGGTTGTTAATGCTTCACTCAGTGTTCTTGGGTTAGATTATGTGCTGACGGCGCTGATGTTTGGAGAAATATAGATGCAGCAAAAACGTGGAATTGATTTAATAGTAGGCCTTTTTGTACTTGGCGGCATTGCGGCTCTGGTATTCCTGGCGCTCAGGGTTGGAAATCTGAGTACAGCCAGCGTTGATAATGCTTATCGCCTTTATGCGGAATTCGACAACATCGGCGGATTAAAGCTTAAAGCACCCGTAACATTGGCGGGTGTTAATATTGGTAGAGTAACTGATGTTAAAATTGAAAAAGCGTTCTACACGGCGGTTGTTGAGATGAGTATAGACTCAAAGTATGACAACCTGCCTGAAGACACCAGCGCAGCTATACTGACAGCTGGATTACTGGGTTCACAATATGTCGGACTTGAACCTGGTGCAGAAGAGTCTTATCTGGCAGACGGTGACAAGATAGAAATCACCCAGTCATCATTGGTGCTTGAAAATTTAATCAGCACTTTCATAACCTCCGGTGCCGGACAGGGTGCTGCTGCGCAGTCCGGGTCCGAGTCATCCGGCGATGACTTTTAGTGTTGAATGTAGGGATAAATTTATAATGAAAAAACTCTTTTTAGCCTTTAACCTGTTATTTTTAGCGATCACTGTCAACGCGCAGTCCACACCTGAACGGGTTATTACAGAAACCGTGGATAAAGTGCTTACAGAGCTTGAGGCAAATCGATCAGGTTTTAAGGAAAATCCGGATAAACTCTACGCCATGGTTGAGCAGCATGTTCTGCCTGTCGTTGACGTGGAAAAGGTATCAAAGCTTGTTATCGGGAAGTACTGGACCCGCAGCACGCCTGAGCAAAGAGATAAGTTCATA
>JAHEKD010000241.1 GCA_024638545.1 Gammaproteobacteria bacterium | reverse complement strand
TTCAGATGGGGCACCCGATTTTACATCCCCTCTATGCGGTCGGTGCCTACACCTGGTATTCAGATAGTGGCGTAGAAGTCGACAACTATACACGCGGTGCTGACGAGGAAAAGGCCTTCCACTACAGTCCCGTACGCCCGATCTTCGAAAGTGGTGCTGATGAGGGACGCTACAGGATTGCTGCAGGAACAGATTCTGACCGATTTCCGATATTCGTAAATGCAGCCGCCGGAGGCGGTACAGACTATTTCCTCCAGTTAACGGGATATGATGACCGCAACGCATCACCGGCAGGCCAGGAAGGCTTCCTGTTCAGCTGGATATCGTCTTCACCCGATGGTTTTTGCGACACTGAACTCGATCTTCTGCGGCAACTGCGCAAGCCGCTTTGCGTGGAACTCAAGAGCCTGACACAGAAGAGTCTGGTCGAGGATATTTTGCGGGCTTATCTCGGTGGTTATTCAGCAGGTCGTGTCTATGCTGGCCAAATTCAGCGCGGTGATGGCGACATCATCGACGCCGTTATTCTGTTCTGTGATTTGCGCGGTTCTTCGAAGCTTGCCGAGCACTATGATCTGAAAAGTTTCCTCGGTGTTCTGAATGATTACTATGAAATCACAGCAGGAGCCGTGATTGAGGGTGGTGGAGAGGTCTTGCGCTACATCGGCGATGCATCCCTGGCGATTTTTCCGGTTGAGCGTTACTCAGACCAGAGAGTGGCTTGCCAGGCTGCGCTGGATGTCGCGTTAAATGCTGTTTTATCCGGCGAGCGTATTAACGCCGAAAGATGCGCTAATGATGAGCCTCCCATCATTTTTGGAATCGGTTTGCACTGCGGGACAGTGATGTATGGCAATATCGGCACGCCGGACCGGATTGAGTTCACGGTGATTGGTAAGGCTGCCAACGAGGCGGCGCGCATCGAAGCACAATGCAAGGAGCTAAACGAAATGATTCTCGTATCTGATACGTTTGCAGAGCACCTTGATCGGTCGTGGCGGTCTCACGGCAGATTCGAACTTCGCAACATTGGCCGACAGATAGAAATCCTCTCGCCGCGAAAATGATTTTTGTGATCGAAACAGCCGGGCGTCAAAATATCGCTAAGTGAGTTGTACCGGCCCACGTAATTACATTAGCTCAACCTTGTTATCACAACCCTTGTGTGTCTTTAGCCGCGAATATCTGCGTTGGGCAACAATAAGTTAGTCTGCGTGCATGCAAGTGAATGCATACGGCAAGGTGACGGAAAACCGGGGTCGGTGCCAGTTGCAAGACATTTTCATTTGTCACCGACCCGCTGCCTTACGGACAAGTGGCGGCAGTTACAGGATCATAGCCCTCTGAAGCCCGCATGCTGTCCATTTCGGCCTGTAATATCCCTTTATTCTTTCACGAGCAAATGAGTAATTATCAGTGTCTGGACGTATTCAGCTATATGAGGTATTTTTAGTGGCACGGTAATTTAACCAGCTGCGTGCAAATGAACAAACCAGACAAAAGTAAAGTTTCAAAACCTACTAAATCAAAGCCACAGCGCCGGACAGTACCCGTTGGTGAACTGGAACGTTCAATCGGCAGCCAGGTTCGCCTGTTCCGCCAGCAGCTGAAGTTAACGGTATCAGAAGCTGCAGAATCTGCTGACTTATCACCGGGTATGTTGTCAAAAATTGAAAATGGAAATATTTCACCTTCATTGGCAACCCTGAATTCGTTGTCAATGGCCTTAAACGTGCCGGTAACCGCATTTTTCAGAAAATATGAAGAACAGAGAGACTGTGCTTACGTACCGGCAAATCAGGGCCTGGTGATTGAAAGGCAGGGCACCAGGGCCGGGCATCAATACCAGCTGCTTGGCCATACAATTGGCAAAAAATTATCGGTGGAGCCGTATTTAATTACCATTAACGAAAAAACTGATGTCTTTCCATTATTTCAACACGATGGAATCGAGTTTATTTACATGCTCAAAGGCAAGGCGATTTACAGGTACGCTGATCAGACATTTAGCCTTTCACCGGGCGATTCACTCTGTTTTGATTCTGACGGACCGCACGGCCCCGAAGAACTGTTGAAGCTGCCGGTTGTTCTCATTTCCGTGATTGTTTCGTCGCGCCTGGAAACCTGAATAGCTGTCAAAAGCAGTATGCACTTTACGGCTGATGGAAATCGGCATGAACGTAATATTTCTTATATAGAATAATTATTTCCTGTGAGTATTGTTGAGTTGGGGAAAATATGCTAGGCTGCCTGCGTTTGACCAGCGCTAATCATTTTGAGTGACTAACCGGAATAGATGAAGTTATGTGTGGAATCATAGGGTTATTTTGCAAAGATACCGCTCTTGAATCAAAACTTGGCCAGCATGCCAGTGATATGCTGGCCCAAATGACGGACAGGGGACCTGACAGTGCGGGGTTTGCCATCTATCGGGATCAGGTTGCAGCGGGTAAGGTCAAAGTCACAATGAGAATACAGGGTGAGAAGACAGACTTTGTCGACGTTCGCTCAAAATTAATGCAGCAATTTGGAAATGACATATCTCTAAAACCTCTCGCCAATCATGCGGTGACCGTCTTGCCGGTTGATACCGAGCAGGCGATCAGCTGGATAGAGAAAAACCTGCCTGAATGTGTGATGACAAGCATTGGTCGCTCAATAGAAATTTACAAGCAGAAGGGTTTGCCGGCTGACGTTATCAAACAGTATGAGTTTGAATCTATGTCAGGAACACACGCACTGGGTCATACCCGAATGGCGACGGAAAGTGCTGTTACTGCTGAACACTCTCACCCGTTCTCAACGGGGCTCGATTTATGTCTTGTCCACAATGGTTCGCTTTCAAACCATAATCAGTTACGAGAAAAACTAAAAAATGACAATATAAAATTTCAAACCGATAATGATAGTGAGGTGGCGGCCGGTTATTTAACCTGGCGCATGGCTCAGGGTGCAAGTTTAAATGAAGCCCTGGAAGCAGCGATTGAGGATCTGGATGGTTTTTATACCTTTGCAATTGGCACCAGAAACGGATTTGCAGTGTTGCGTGATCCTATAGCCTGTAAACCTGCTGTAATAGCTGAAACCGATAAATGGGTGGCAATGTCATCTGAATACCGGGCAATTGCGCAACTGCCGGGCTGTGAGGGCGCCAAAATCTGGGAGCCGGAACCAGCAACAATCTATAGCTGGGGAGACGACTGAATGAAAACTTTTGATCTTGCCGATGAATCTGTCAGCAACCTGAACCAGGCATTACACTTGCCTGCTTCAGGCGGTTTGGAGTTTATGGTCTTAAATCCGGGTGGCAAGCATTGCGTTGCTGTGGGTGCCGTTGCTGACACGAGGATTACGATTGAAGGCCACGTCGGCTATTACTGTGCAGGCATGAATCAAAACGCTGAAATTACCATACACGGTAATGCGGGGCCCGGACTTGCAGAAAACATGATGTCTGGCAAAGTACGCGTCACGGGTAATGCATCCCAATATTGCGGTGCAACAGCGCACGGCGGTTTATTGGTTATTGAAGGCGATGCAGCGGCACGCTGCGGCATATCGATGAAAGGCGTCGATATCGTTGTTTATGGATCGATTGGTCACATGAGTGCCTTTATGGCACAGACGGGCCGACTTATTGTGCTTGGTGATACCGGTGATTCCCTGGGTGACTCAATCTATGAGGCCAGAATCTACGTGCAGGGCAAACCAAAAAGCCTGGGCACTGACTGTGTTCAAAAATCCATGCGTGACAAGCATAAAAATGAACTTGGTGCGTTACTCGTGCAGGCAAAGGTATCCGGTGTTGATATCTCAGGTTTCAAGCGCTACGGTTCCGCACGCGAGCTCTATAATTTTAAAATAGACAATTTATCTGCATACTAAACCCGGGAGAGATCAGGATGGTTAAAAAAATTGATCACAGCTGGTTGTCAGAATCGGCTACGTTTTCGCGCCCGGTAATCAGGGAAATACAGCGTGCCGCCAGTGAGGGCCTTTATGATATTCGTGGCTTTGGTGCCAAGCGAAGCATCCCCACGTTTGATGATTTGCTGTTTCTGGGGGCAAGTGTGTCGCGTTATCCTCTTGAAGGTTACCGGGAAAAATGTGAGACCTCGGTCACGCTGGGAACCCGGTTCGCAAAAAACCCGATTAAAATTGCCACACCGATCACCATTGCCGGAATGAGCTTTGGTGCACTTTCAGCACAGGCAAAAGAGGCTTTGGGGCGGGGCGCATCGGCAGTTGGTACAAGCACCACTACCGGTGACGGCGGCATGACGCCGGAAGAGCGTAGACATTCAAAACTGCTGGTTTACCAATACCTGCCATCACGTTACGGGATGAATCCGGATGATTTACGCAAAGCGGATGCAGTTGAAGTGGTTGTCGGCCAGGGCGCCAAGCCGGGCGGTGGCGGGATGTTGCTGGGCCAGAAGATTAGTGACCGTGTAGCAGAAATGCGAGATCTTCCCAAAGGAATTGATCAGCGCAGTGCCTGCCGTCATCCCGACTGGACCGGCCCGGATGACCTGGAAATAAAAATTCAGGAACTGCGGGAAATTACCGACTGGCGGGTGCCGATCTATATCAAGGTCGGCGCAACAAGAACATTCTTTGATGTGCAGCTGGCGGTCAAGGCCGGCGCAGATGTCGTCGTGGTTGACGGTATGCAGGGCGGCACAGCCGCAACGCAGGAGGTGTTTATCGAACATGTCGGTATTCCAACGCTACCGGCAACGCGGCTTGCCGTAGACGCACTCAAGGACATTAATATGCACAGAAAGGTGCAGCTGATCGTGTCCGGGGGCATACGAACCGGTGCAGATGTGGCCAAGGCGCTGGCCCTGGGCGCTGATGCGGTCTCAATCGGCACGGCAGCATTGATTGCCATGGGAGATAATTCGCCTGAACATGAAGGTGAATATAATGCGCTTGGGACCAGTGCCGGTTATTATGATGATTATCAGGACGGC
>JAHEKD010000240.1 GCA_024638545.1 Gammaproteobacteria bacterium | reverse complement strand
AAAGTGAGACGCCTGTATAAGGATAAGGTTTTAGCTGGCTTTGCGGGCAGCACTGCAGACGCGTTCACACTTTTCGAACGTTTTGAAGGCAAGCTTGAAAAACATCAGGGGCAACTGGTTCGCTCAGCTGTCGAACTGGCAAAAGACTGGCGTACTGACAGAATGTTAAGGCGACTCGAAGCCTTATTGCTGGTGGCAGATAAAGATGCATCATTAATAATTTCTGGAAATGGCGATGTAATTGAGCCTGAAAGAGGCATTATGGCAATTGGTTCCGGAGGTCATTTTGCAAAATCTGCAGCAATTGCCATGGTTGATAACACTGAGCTGGCGGCTCGGGCCATCGTCGAAAAAAGCCTGAATATAGCAGCAGATATATGTGTTTATACAAACCATCAGCTGACCATCGAAGAATTAAATTACTGAGGAAATCTTAATGTCGGAAATGACACCACGGGAAATTGTCCAGGAGCTGGACAAGCACATTATTGGTCAAAAAGATGCCAAACGCGCGGTAGCCATTGCGCTCAGAAATCGCTGGCGCCGGATGCAGATTAATGACCATGAGCTGCGCAAGGAAATTACACCCAAAAATATTTTGATGATCGGCCCGACCGGCGTTGGAAAAACAGAGATTGCACGTCGATTGGCAACCCTTGCGAAAGCGCCCTTTATCAAGGTAGAAGCAACAAAGTTCACCGAAGTCGGCTACGTTGGCAGGGAGGTTGATTCCATCGTTCGCGATCTCGCCGATATGTCTGTAAAAATGACACGTGAGGAGGAAATGGCCAAAGTTAATCCACGAGCTGAGGATGCTGCAGAGGAGCGGGTCCTGGATATCCTGATGCCTCCGGCACGAAGCGCTGAGTCAAATTCAAGTAAACTTGACTACCAGACCGATGGTGCCGGACGTCAGCACATGCGCAAGATGCTGCGTGAAGGTAAACTGGATGATAAAGAAATAGAGGTTGATGTCGCCAGTACAGGTATGGGTGTAGAAATATTTGGACCGCCCGGAATGGAAGAAATGACGGGTCAGTTGCAAAGCATGATGCAAAACCTGGGTGGAAAGCGTTCGAAATCACGAAAGGTCAAAGTCAAGGAGGCATTAAAACTGCTGACTGAAGAAGAAGCTGCCAAATTAATCAATGACGATGAAATCAAGCATATTGCCCTGCAGCGGGTTGAACAGGACGGGATCGTTTTTATAGATGAAATTGATAAAATCGTTGGCAGAGAAAACGCATCTGGTGCTGACGTTTCTCGCGAAGGTGTGCAAAGAGATTTGCTGCCTCTGGTGGAGGGCTCAACGATTACCACCAAGTACGGTATGGTAAAAACCGATCATATTTTATTTATTACATCAGGTGCATTCCAGCTTTCGAAACCCTCGGACCTGATTCCCGAGCTTCAGGGGCGCTTACCGATCCGTGTAGAGTTGCGAGCCCTAACCTCGGATGATTTTATTCGAATTTTGACTGAACCGGATGCTTCATTGACAGAGCAGTACCAGGCATTGATGGAGACAGAAGGCGTTAATCTTGCGTTTTCGTCGGACTGTCTAAAAAGAATTGCCCAAATTGCCTGGCAGGTAAACGAGCAGACAGAAAATATTGGAGCCCGACGATTGCACACGGTGATGGAGCGTTTACTGGAAGTGCTTTCGTTCGATGCGGCCGACATGTCCGGGCAAGAGATAACCATCGACGCCCAGTACGTGGATGATCATCTGAATGAACTTGTTAATGATGAGGATCTTAGCAAGTATATCCTCTAGCCCGCATTTCTCACCCTGCGGGTGGATCATTAAATCAACAGGTATCGTGACGATGACCGGCCCGTATATATAGTGCCAGATGCTTGATTTCACAATCGCCCGGATTAGTTCATGGCGTCCTGGAACGGATTTGATTTTTTAGTCGTCGCTGTCGAAAAATATCATAACTAAAGACCAGTAAACCCAACCAGATAAAACAAAATGCAATCAGTTTTTCGTGGTGTAATGTTTCACCCAGTATGTATATGGCAACCAGCATATGTAATGTTGGTACGGTATACTGCAACAGGCCTACCGTGCTCAGGCGTAATTGCGGCAGTGAAGCGAGAAATAAAAGAAGCGGCATGGTAGTAATGACCCCGGCCAATAACAGTAATCCATCAATCTGCCATCCGAAGGCTAAAAATGAATTCTCGCCAATAATAAAGAGATAGGCCAGGTAGCCTAGTGCCAACGGTGCAACTAGAATTGTTTCCAGGGTAAGACCGGCAAAAGCATCTACGGCGAAGCGTTTGTGAATTAACCCGTAAATGCCAAAAGAGAATGCCAGTGACAGGGCTATCCACGGTATTTCACCAAGTCGAAAAACTATGAAAGCAACCCCCGCAATCGCAAAGCCTATGGCCACAAGCTGGTATTTATTAAGCCTTTCACCAAGAAAAAATACAGCCATTACCACGCTCACCAACGGATTTATGAAATAACCCAGACTGCCTTCCAGGGCATTCCCGTTAGCCACTGCCCAGATAAAGATTAACCAGTTAAGGCTTAGAAACAATGCGCTGAAAACACATGGAACCAGTGACTCCCTGGAAACGGCCAGCTGATGCCATTTAGTCCTGCCTTTATGAAAAAAACTCAACGCAAGCAGTAACAGCATTGACCAGATGATGCGGTGAGTCAGTACCTCGGCGGCTGAGACATCACGCAGCATATAGAAATAAACGGGAAAGATACCCCACAGTGTATAGCCGGACATTGCCAGCCAGAATCCTCTGGCCGTATCTTGACTGGTTTGCATTATCTGGGTGTGCATCGGTGATGATCGTGGACTGATAGTCTCACTTGCAAAAGACAAAGGCCAGCAAAACTTGTTTGTTATAACAAAATTGCCTTAACGATGATTGAATTGATACTTTATGCACTTTAAAATGTCACTCTGGCAAATCTACTGAAGTGAACACGAATGAATGTTAAAGCTGTGATTGATCATATTGTTGACTGGTTAAATGATTATGCCGACAAAGCAGGTATGCGTGGATTTATTATAGGCGTTTCCGGGGGTATAGATTCAGCCGTCACGTCAACGCTGGCTGCTCGCACCGGCAGGCCGGTTGTGTGTCTGGAAATGCCAATATACCAGTCTGAAAATCAGATCTCGAGAGCGGTGCAACATATTAATTTTCTCAAAGAAAACTATACCAATGTCTCGATGGTCAGCGTTGAATTAACTGCCGTGTTTGATGAATTTCTAAAATCAGTGCCCATTGTTGACAATGAAGAGAGCCGGTTCTTGACCCTGGCAAATACCCGATCTCGTTTGAGGATGATGACACTCTATTATTTTGCCGGTTTGAATAACTATCTGGTCACGGGTACGGGTAATAAAGTGGAAGATTTCGGTGTCGGTTTTTACACTAAATACGGTGACGGTGGTGTGGACTTAAGTCCGATTGCAGATCTGCTCAAATCTGAGGTCTATTTATTGGGCAAGGCCCTGGGGGTTAGCGATTTAATCATCCAGGCGCCTCCCACAGATGGTTTATGGGGAGATGATAGAACCGATGAAGATCAAATCGGTGCGAGTTATCCGGAACTGGAGTGGGCAATGAATTATATTGACAGCGCAGCGGACACTGAATTAACGTCACGCCAGAAAACTGTGCTCCAAATTTATCATAAATTCCATAACGCCAATCAGCATAAAATGCGGCCAATACCTGTATGCGAAATCCCTGAGTCCATAAAAGCGTAGCCCGCAGTTTATTAACGGGTCCAGGGACGGTCCACGGTTTTTTTATTAACAATCCATCGTCTGTCACCGAATTCTTGGAACCGTGGTCTGTCCACGGATCATTTGCGGGTCTGGTGGGCTTTAATAATCTTTATTTGCGCCTGTTGCCCTGATTCTGGAAAGGGGCTCAAAGGCTTTTCCCTGATCAGGTTTGGTGTTTGGTAACCATTTAACAGGCATGTTTTCGGTGCTAGAGCTGCCGATGTTGGCAAAATCGAATAGCTTGCGATCTGCAAGCTGGGAAGGCGAGATATTCTGGAGGCCCGCGAATATAGAGTTTTTTCTGCCAGGATACAGACGTTCCCATTCACCCAGCATTTGCTTGATTTTCTTTCGTTGCAGGTTCTCCTGTGAGCCGCACAAGTTGCAGGGTATTATTGGAAATGCCATTGCTCGCGCGTATTTGGCGATGTCTTTTTCGCTGCAGTAAGCAAGCGGTCTGATGACAATATTGTGCCCATCATCGCTGAGTAACTTTGGGGGCATAGCGCTTATACTGCCGCCGTGGAACATATTTAAAAATAGTGTTTCAATAATATCATCACGATGATGGCCAAGTGCGATCTTGTTGAAACCATGGTGCTCGGCGTAACCGTACAGGGTTCCGCGCCGAAGACGGGAACACAGACTGCACATGGTTTTACCTTCAGGGATGATGGATTTCACAACACTATAGGTGTCCCGTTCAATAATATGGTAGTCAACCCCCAGCTTCTGCAGGTATTCGGGCAACACGTGTTCCGGAAAACCAGGCTGTTTTTGATCCATGTTAACGGCTGCTAGAGCGAATTCGACAGGCGCATTTCGCCGGAGTGCAATTAAAATATCTAGCAGGGTATATGAATCCTTTCCGCCCGAGACGCAAACCATAATACGATCGCCATCTTCGATCATTTTATAATCTTCAATGGCTTTGCCGACATGCCGGCGCAGGCGTTTGTTCAGTTTTTTAAATGAAACACTGGATGAATTCATGTAACGCTAACATTATTAGTGAGATAATAGCGCCAATTCTAATCGTATAGACGGCATAAATCACAACGAAATTACATATTTAAAAGCGGGATATTACAAACAGTGCAGTCAGCAGGGATAATTCAGTCGGTTCTCGCCTGCGACAACACTATTATTTATCAAACACCGCAAACTCGCGATCGTGCCGGCGCGCGTCACCTAACTTTACGGAACAGGTCGAACAATAGCGGTAATACATGAGAACATTTTTTAAGATAATCGCAG
>JAHEKD010000239.1 GCA_024638545.1 Gammaproteobacteria bacterium | reverse complement strand
AAATGACTTGATGCTCGTCAACCTGAAACCAGCCACTTCGAAGCAGGCTGATGATCCAACCGCTAATGCCTGCCGCAAGAACAATATATGGAAATCCTATGTTTAATAACGCTATTGCAATAAATGCCGCGCAGGCATAAAACCATAGCAGCGGATTTTTCAAGGTATTCTTCCCAATGCGATAGGCTGCAAACAATACGATAGCAACAACAGCCGGCTTAACGCCATATAAAATGCCCTGCACCGTGCCAAGTTCACCATAAACGAGATAGAGCCAGGCTAATATACACAAGATGAAAAATGAGGGTAATACAAATAGCACACCGGCAACAATACCGCCACGGAATCCATGCATTAACCAGCCTATATAGGTTGCCAGCTGCTGTGCTTCCGGTCCTGGCAGTAGCATTGTGTAATTTAGCGCGTGCAAAAAACGTTTATCTGAAATCCAGCGCCTGTTGACAACCAGTTCATCATGCATGATGCTAATTTGACCCGCAGGCCCGCCAAAACTTATAAAACCGAGTTTCAACCAGAATTTTAATGCCCCGAAAAAAGGAATTTTGCCAGCACTCTGTTTGCAACTGTTCACCCCTGTACTTTTAAGATCCTGTTTCACCTGCGAGTGTCTTTTGAAAATAACGGCCAATCATGACCTTCAGATCTGGCATCCCTGGCCCAGTGATAAAAGCTGTCATAGAGCAGCATTCCCGCTTCAAGTTGTTCAAGGTCATCCTTATACATTTACATTTAGAAGTCCATGCAGTCGCAGCATGGCCGCTGCAACCCCACTTATATTTATATTTAGGCCGTTTTGGCAGACAGCGACAGCGCGCTTGCCGGTAAGCTTATGCAAAGTGCCGATAAGTTCATCATACGGATGTCTAAAATCGGTAGCAACTAACCTGGGATCTGCCTCAAAATCCTCGCCTCTACATACGTCAACAATAACCGCTGAAGACGAAGTGCCGATAAGGCGTGAAAGTTGAGAAACGGTTATCTGATTTGGCGATGTCATAGCATCCTCGCTAAATTAAATATTTATAAAGGATGCGAAATTTGGCTGTCGCCTCACGGGGCTGTTCACATACCCCAGCCGGCTAATATAGAAAATCGTGGCTTTGATGTCAATAAACGACGCCGAGTAGCGTTCAACACAACCGGGCGTGCCTCAGAACCAGACAGGCTGAAGAAACCGTGGCGTTGCCGCACCAGTGGTATTAAAGATAATTCTGCATTAGACTATGACAGATATCAAATTATCACTGAGTAATAATTATGAGTTCCGAAAAGATGTCCTTATATGAACGTGTCGGGGGCGAGGATGGAATTGAACGATTAGTGAATATATTCTACTCAAAAGTCCTTGCGGATGAAAAACTCGCAGGATTTTTTTCCAACACCTCAATTGACCGATTGAAAAACATGCAGAAGGAGTTTTTCTCTGTGGCCCTGGGTGGGCCTATTGAATATTCTGACATGGATCTTTCCCGCTCGCACCAGGGCAGAGGAATTCGGGTAATGCATTTCAAGGGATTTGTTGATCACCTGATTGAAACATTATCTGAGTTCGATCTCAGTGATGATGACATTAATCAAGTCATTACGGAAATCAATACATATGTAACCGATATTGCAGATGACAGTGAGGCACCGCTTGCCTAGCCCGCATTTCTCACCACCCTACTACTGCGATGGTCGCTTGCCACGCCCTGTGGGCATTTTACTCGGTCTGGGTCCTCGACATCGTGTCAACGATGCCTGCGGGCCCTTGTGCCGGCACATATGCTGATAACATAATGCCGGCCTTTGGTCATAAAACCCATACAGGCCGCATCCTTTAACCGTCTCGCTACGAAGTCCGGTGAGAAATGCGGGCTAGGCACTTGTCCTGATTCGAGCCTTATTGTTGGCAGTGGACTTGATAACGAGATATATGCCCAACACGGCTAATAGCATTCCCGCGATGCTGATAAACGAGAGCTGCTCATCAAATAGTATCCATGTTTCAATAACTGCAAACACAGGCACCAGATAAAAGTAGCTTGCAACTTCAACAGCCGCCCCCATTTTGATTAGATACATTAATAGCAGAACCGCTGTTACCGACAAGCCAAATACAAGCCAGGTGATCGACAGTACAAACTGCAGCGTCCATTCAACCTCACCAGACTCAAATGTCCAGGATATGATGGCCAGCAGGATTGCGGTCATTACATATTGATAAAACGAGCCGGTGATCAGGTCCACACCCTGCCCAAATCTTTTCTGATAAAGGGTGCCGATTGAGATGCAGAGCACTGAAATAAAACAGAATTTCAGCGCATTACCGTCAATATCAAAGTCACCTAGCATCTGACCGCCAGCCAGCACTGTGACTACACCGGCGAACCCGGAAATTAATCCAATCCACTGCCTTGTGCTCAGGTATTCTTTAAGCCAGACCATTGCCAGTATAGCCGTGATGATCGGCTGCAAGCCGACAATGATGGCTGCCACACCAGCCGGCATGTTAAGTTTAATAGCTGCAAATATACACCCAAGGTATCCAACATGAATGAAAGCGCCGACGATCATCTGATGTAAAGCCTGGATCGGTGTCAATCGCCTTGCATTAAATATGATAATCAGTAATAGGAATACGGCTACCGTCAGGGACATCCTAATCAGTAACAGCGTGAATGGTTCAGCAAACGGCAGGCTGTATTTTGCACCCACAAATCCAGTGCTCCAGAGGAACACGAAGATCCACGGAGTTACATTCACCCATCCTGGCTTCATACTGATCGAATAAAAATATACTAGATCTCGCGATTCAGATAGTAAGGCAATCCATCAGATGGATTTTGCTGCCTGGGCCATATTGCTAAGTTTCTTTCTACACTGTTCGCGCGTTAAAAATCCAAGCCCGCAATCCGGAGCGGCCAGAAGTCGTTCAGCGTCAATATGGTTCAGCGCCAATTCAAGCCTTTCGCGAATCTCTTCAACGGTCTCAATACGGCTTTTAGCAATGGCAACCACGCCAAAAATAACCCTGGTGTTATGAAATTTCTCTAGTAGTGATAAGTCATTATTTCGGTGTGCATCCTCGATTGACACAGCGTTAATACTGGATTTATCAATCGCATCGGATAACTGGAAATATGAATGTGGGTCGGCCTTGGGGTAGTCGTCACGATCAATTCGATCTGGATAACCGCAGCACATATGAACCGTGCGCTGCACTTTTGCCGGACAACCGTGGAACGCTCTTTCCAAATTTTCAAATCCATAGGCCAGCGCCTGTTCAGGTTTACGTGCAAACAGGGGTTCATCAATCTGTATATGCACACATCCTGCGTCACCCAGTGACAGGACTTCCCTGTTTAGTGCATCTGCAAGATCAGCGCCCAATTTGCGCTCATCATTATAAAAATCATCCACATTCGTATCACTGATTGTCATTGGACCAGGCATGGTGACCTTGACCTGGTTTTCGGTAAACGATTGGGCAATCTTCCATTCATCTGCCAGAAACAGTTCACCTGCGGAGACTTTTGATGTGATAGTTGGTAACTTGGCAGTGTATGAACCATTACGCAATACCTTAGCGGTAAGCTTATTAAAGTCGAAGCCTTTGAGATGTCGACAATGATAGTGGATATAATTCTCTCTTCTCACTTCGCCATCAGTCGGGATGTCGATACCACAGTCAAGTTGATCTGCAATCACTTGTTTTATTCCGCGCTGAAGAATCTGCTCTGCATCCGGACCCATCGCGCTGAGCGCATCCAGCCATCGCGCTGTAGGATTTGCATTATCAGGTCCGTCATATTTCGGATCAAACCAGTCCGGCAGTTTTACAAAGTCCGGTTTTGGATATGCACCAACAACGGTTGTGGTTATGGCCATCAAACACCTGCAGCCTGCTATATTGAGTTATCGATCATTCTTACATAGGTTGCTTAAATTTGCTATTGCTTAGCAAACAATCAAATGAATTATATTGATAATTTTTTCATTTATGTGATATATTTCTATCGTAATTTCAATCGAGATCCAGCATTTTTGACATCCAGCGATCCTGATACTATCGGCACGCAAATTCGCGAATTACGCAAAGCACGTGGCTTGACGGTCATTGAACTTGCCAGGGCCATTAATCGCTCTGCCGGTTATGTGAGTCAGGCTGAGCGGGATAAATCTGAAGTCACAATCGCCACACTCGGCCTGATTGCCAATGCCTTGAAAGTGGAGCTGAGCTGGTTTTTTGATCGACAGCAACCTGGGGATAACACTGAAAATAGCCATGTAGTAAGAGCGCAGACGCGCCGAAGGCTAAACTTTGTCGGTGCCGGCATGACGGAATCATTGCTGTCTCCGAATCTAAGCGGTGAAAGTCTGATGATACTAAATGAGTCACAGCCCGGTGCTGTCAGTGGTGGCTTAATTATACGTGATGTCGAATTATCCGGATTTGTACTTGCTGGAAAACTTGAACTCATACTGGAAGACGAGTCATTTGTGCTCAACCAGGGAGACAGTTTTGTATTACCCCGAAAAAAGGCTCATGATTTTAAGAACATCGGTGATAGTCCGTGCCAGGTCATCTGGTACATAACACCTGCCATCTATTAATAAGACCTTATCTGTTAACAATCAATAATATGGAGTCACTTAGTGAACAAGACATTACCCGATAAAGCCAGTGCAATAATTATTGGCGGCGGTGTTTCAGGTGCCAGTGTTGCCTATCATCTGGCCAGGCAAGGCTGGCAGGATGTAGTGTTATTGGAACGCCAGCAATTTTCATGCGGCACTACCTGGCATGCCGCCGGATTGATTGGTACCATGCGTGCCAATGAAAGCCATGCAAGGCTATGTGAATATTCAATGTCGCTGCTTGACGAACTTGAGAACGAAACCGGTCAGGCCACCGGATTCAAGCAAGTCGGCTCACTCACCATTGCACATAGCGAGGCACGTTTTGAAGAGCTTAAGCGGGTTGCTTCAATGAATAATGCATTCGGCGTGACGCAGGTGGATATCATAACAGCTGC
>JAHEKD010000238.1 GCA_024638545.1 Gammaproteobacteria bacterium | reverse complement strand
AACATCCGGTTTTGCCGCCAGCACGCACCACTTTTTCGGGTTCTCCTTGAACACCCGGCAGAGCCAGGCCCAGGACAAGAAAAACAGTGCTTCCGGATCCTCAAGATAGAGAGCGTTCCAGTTGGCCTCGAGTGCATAAAATGCCTCGTATGATTTAATTATCTCGACCTGCATGCTGTCCCCCCCCCCCGTCACCTGCCAGGCTGCTGGCTGATCCGGACAAGCGCGCCGTCCGGCACGGCACAGGTTGATTCGGGAGGGTCGCCCGGCACGGGTTTCACCACAATACATATGTCACACCCGCTGCTGCCGAACCCTTTTCCGCCGGCGCGGAAAGAAGCGGCGGACAATAAGTTAACGATCAACACTTTCGTATTGCGAATTCTCTCCATGGCGGCTACTGCGTTGATATCATTTATTCAAGTCTTGATTCAATCTCCTTAAACCATGCTGATAAGTCTTGGGCATGTTGCGTCTGTTCCGCCCATCTTCTTCCGCGTTTACAAATTCGCAACATGTTTTTTAATGTAACCCCTGCCTTATCGCCTGCCAGGCATTTATCATAACTCCACCAACGTCCATCTTTCTTGTACTTGTAAATCAGGCCCATTCGGATAACCAGATGGAATACGCCCAGTGTGAAAAAATACTGCCTGGCTTCGTCCACGCTAAGATCATCAGCAAACACAGGCAGGTGTTTTTCAAGCAATTTTTTTTCAACGTCCGGGCGATGGGGTATGAATTCATCCCCCAGTAACCAGACCATGTCATCCAGTCGATTTCTTGTGCCGCTGTGCTCCCAATCAATCCAGAATACCTGTTTGTCATTTTTTACTATAGCATTGCCCGGTCGAGAGTCCCACTTGACAAATCGAGGCCGCCTGATAGCTAACAGCTCAATCAGAGGCTTCGATTCAAGTGCGGGTGCCGGAATGTTAAAAAACTCACCCAGAACTGCAGGTCTGCCAAGCAAGCCCGTCAGCCACTCCTGCGTACTGCCTAGTTTTCTGAGCTTTTCATCCAGACTGTTTTCTGAACCGATTGAGTGGATATCAGCCAGGCTGACCAGCGCGTTATCCAGATGATTATATATTACAGTGCGGCTTTGCTTGTGCATGGCTTCAGACAATCTGATGCCGGGAATGGCTTCCTGAATTAATAACCGCTGACCGTCAGTTCCAAGCAGTTTTGGAACGTAACCACCTTTTGAGGACACTGTTTTTAAAATAAGTCGCTCGTTATCCGCCTTCGCCTTTCTTGAGCGTTCAGATGCAAAAACGGGCGCACCACGTTTTAACACCAATCTAACTGAATCTCTTGAGCTTCCTCCCGGATACTGCATCGCTGTAACCCGGGCACCGATGAGTTTCCCGCATTTTGTGGCCAGTTCCTGATCAAAAGCGGCTTTGCTTTTATTTCCAGAATTATTCTGACTGACTTTTTTAGCCGTACTGGTTCTCATTTTGTGCTCGTGACGGTGCTTTCAGTTATATTGGTTTTTTTGCATGCTTCCGGGAGCACACCGCGTCAGGCTTAATCATCTCTAAAGGCACGGTTAAAACTCTTTATAATGGGCTTTAAAAAGTATTCCATGGCTGTTCTCTGGCCGGTAATGATCATCACATCCGCCTGCATTCCAGGGTACAGGTTTGCACCGTCCAGGACTGTTGTAGGATCTTCCAATAACTCAACCTTTGCCTTGTAAAAAGACATCTGTTTTCCATCGGGCCCGGTATCGCTCAGGCTGTCAGCGGAAATCAGCGTCACCTTGCCAGCGACAGGCTCAGTTATTCTTTGATTAAAGGCGGTGAAGCGTATTTCAGCATCCTGACCCACCTTAACAATATCTCTGTCTCTGGGATTGACTTGCGCTTCGATAATCAGATTGCCTTTTTCAGGCACAATATCAAGCAGCGGCTCACCGGCTTTAATTACACCGCTGACAGTGTTGACCTTAAGGTCAACAACAACGCCTGAAATCGGTGCACGGATAATCGTCCTTTCGAGCGTGTCTTCAGTTTTTGCTATTTTTTCTTCCAGTTCAACTAATTCTTTTCTGACATTCTCAAGATCAGTAAAAATACGCCTCCCCGAATCTTCCATAAATTCTGATTTCTCCATGTTCAGGTTATTAATTTCCTGACGGGTAGTTTCAATATCAACCTGGTTTGAGCTCATGGTGGTTTCATTTGATGCTTTATCACGCTTTAGGGCAAATGCCTGCGCACGTGTGACCAGGCCTTTTTTTTCAAATTCCAGATAGACCTTTTGCTCTTCTGCAATTATGATTCCCTTTTCTCTAATAGAGCGTTGCTCATTTTCTAACGCCCCTATTTTTTCCTGTGCCTGGGCAATGCGCTGATCAATGAGTTTTAGCTGCTCATCGAATAGATTTCTACGAAAGTAAAACGCGTCTATCTGGCCTTGTATGGCTTCACTCAGTGAATCCTGAACATTGCTAATTTCAACTTCTTCGGGTATAGACATGGGTACACCGTAAAACCCATCTCTTTCGGCAATATAAATAGCCAGTTTTGCTTCAGCGATAACTTTTTGTTGATAAAGTAAATCATAATTCGATCTGGACTGGACGTTTTTCAGTATGATCAGTTCCTGATTTATAAGAACCCTGTCGCCGTCCTTAATCAGGATTTTATCGATTATGCCCCCCTCCAGATGTTGAACTGTTTTTCGGTAGCCGTCTTTACCCACAACACCGGGCGCGATCGCGGCGCTGGACATTGGTGCGTAGGATGACCAGGCAAATACTGAGCCGAAAAAGATAAAAATTACCAGATAACCGATCAGAATATAGCGTTTGCCCACTTTTTTATCTTCCCGGTCAAAACCGGTATTAACAACAGATGAACCAGCCATTGGCAGGGTTTGTTTGATTGGCTGAAGCTGATTCATGGCAAAAACTACTGATCCGTAACTTTGGTCAAACTGGTACTGGTCAGGCGCGGTGTCGCCTTACTGTGTCTGCTTTTTGTGTTATCCGCCAAAGACATGATGATTTTACCTTTTCGCATGCGTACTACTGAATCGGCAAACTCAAGAACTTTTGATTGATGTGAAATAAATATTATAATTGCCTCGCGCTTTTTCATCTCCTTGATAACATGAGACAGTGCTGCCTTGCCATCGCTGTCGAGGTTGGCGTCGGGTTCATCCAGCACCAGCAATTTCGGGTATCCAAATATCGCCCGGGCCAGGGCGATTCTCTGTTTCTGTCCGCCGGATAAATAGGCACCGCCATCACCAATATCTGTTTCATAACCGCTTGGAAACTGCATGATCATCTCATGAACGCCTGCTAATTTTGCCGCTTCAATAACAGCCAATTTATCAACTTCACCCATTCTGGCGATATTGGATTCAACAGATCCTGAAAACAACTCGTTATCCTGAGGCAGATAGCCGATTAGCGGGCCAATTTCCTCTGCTTTGAATTTCGATATATCCGTGCCGCCAAATCGTATATAGCCGGAATCGGGTTTGGCCAGGCCTACGATTAATCTTGAAAGCGTTGATTTTCCTGCCGCGGTGTTCCCGGTGATACCCACAACCTGGCCAGGATGAACTTTTAATGTAACATCATGTAAAGTCGATCCAGTGTGATTTGGGTAGGTGTAAGAAACATTCCTGATACTCAAATAGCCTTGCGGCAAGGGTAATGTCTGCTGCGATCTGAATTCCGGTGCCAGCGCCAGTCTCTTTTCTATGCTGTCAAACGCATTGCGGGCTGAAATAAACGTCTTCCAGGTGATGATTGCTCTGTCCATTGGCGCAACCGCTCTGCGCATCAATAGCATCCCGGCAATTAATCCGCCTGTCGTGAGTTGACCTTTTAGTACCAACAGCGCTCCCGTCCCAATGACCGCGATTTGTAAAACCATTCTGATAAATTTTGCAAATGATGTAATCTTGTTACTTCGCGAATTTAATTTAGTCGCTAATTCGACGCTTTTATCATGATACCTGTCCCAGGTGCCGATCACGTCGCTGCGCATACCCATCGCCTGGATGGCATCAGAATTTCGCAAGACAGACGCAGCGTAACGGTAGGATGTGGAAGACGCATCACTCGCCTGCGTGGTGAGACTGCGTGTGCTGAATTCGTTGAATAGCGCTAAACAAAAAAGCGCAACCGCTCCGGCAAGGCTGATGATACCAATAACCGGATGCAGCATAAACAACACCAGCATGAAAACCGGTGTCCAGGGTAGATCCATTAAGGGAAAAAATGAGCCGTCAGAAAACAGGCGCCGCAAGGTTGACAGCTCTCTTAACGATTGTGAAGAGGATGGCCTGCATTTGTTCACAGATTTGATGATTGAACCGCTGAGTACAAATCCACCCAGGCGTCTGTCAATCCAGTTACCTATGTGAGAGAACACAAGGCGGCGCATTGACTCAAGAAATGCAATCGTCGTCAGAGATGCCAATACAATGATTGTGAGAAAAAGCAGCGTATCAGCGCTCTGGCTGGGAATAACCCTGTTTATGATCTGCAAAAGGTATAAGGGGACCGTCAACATGAGTATGTTGAGGATGAAACTGAATACTAGTGCCGCGATGATCTTGTTGCGCTGTGTTGATAAACACATGCGCAAGTATTTATTATCGCTCGACTCTCGTAAATCCATTGTCCATAAACCTGTGAGTTTCAGAGAGTTGTATTACACATTAGACTGTTGTTCTTAATCGCTTTTTTTCAGGATAAAAGAGACCCAGGCAGTGACCCGGGTCTCTCCTTGTTAAAGGTTAATGACTGAAGTATTAGTCAATGCCATCAAAGTCATCGTCTATGCCACTTCCTGGATGGCAATCATCATCCTCAGGATCGCAACCGCCTGAGCCGCCCGATCCACCGGAGCCGCCGGAACCTTTACCGGAACCGCCTGAGCCGCCAGAACCTTTACCGGAACCGCCTGAGCCACCGGAACCTTTACCGGAACCGCCTGAGCCACCGGAGCCTTTACCAGACCCACCGGAGCCGCCGGAACCTTTACCAGACCCACCGGAACCTTTACCGGAGCCGCCGGAGCCTTTACCAGA
>JAHEKD010000237.1 GCA_024638545.1 Gammaproteobacteria bacterium | reverse complement strand
TTGATCGCAAATTTCTGGAACTCGGTTTAGATGCCTATTATAAAGGCGATTACAGCACTGCAGCATCGTTGCTGCAGCCGTTGGCTGATCGCGGGATATCACGGGCTCAGTTTCGAATCGGCTATATGTATTTTCAGGGGAGAGGGTTCAAGCAGGACAAAAATGAAGCAGACAGGATTATCCGTGCGGCGTTGCCTGCGGTGCAGAAATTTGCTGACGAGGGCCGTAGCTGGGCCCAATCTGACATCGGCAGTCTGTATGAGGATGGCCTGGTGCTGCCTAGAGATTATGCCGAGGCCGTATTCTGGTATCGCTCGGCTGCGGAACAGGGCTATCCGGGTGCACAAACCAACCTGGGAATCATGTATGCCCGGGGACGTGGCGTAAGTTCCAGTCGACGTACCGCCATAGAATGGTTCCAGAGAGCATCGAAACAAGGCGATATACTGGCCAAACGCAACCTTGAAGCCATGGGAATAAAACCATAATAAACAGAACTTTATTCTATTTATCTAAAGTTATTTATTTAATAGAGTCGGGGTGATACAGGGCGGGATCAAAATCCGGTTGCGGATGTTTAGGATCCATCGCTTTCAACGTCTTAAGCATCACCGAGGCAATCATCCAGTCCCTGAAACGCCGGTTTTCAGCAGGCACTATGTACCATGGAGCCTGCTCTGTTGAGCATCGCTGCAACGCTGTCTGAAAGGCATCTATGTAATCGCTCCACAAGGCTCGCTCATCGAGATCACCGGGATTAAACTTCCAGTACTTTTCAGGGTCTGTCAAACGCTTTTTGAAGCGTTGCAACTGGTACTGCGGCGTGATGTGCAACATAAATTTAAGGACCTTGGTATTACTATCCGCCAGCAGGGCTTCAAAATTATTTATATGATCATAGCGTCGCTCAATGATCTCTGCACTGGCCCATTTATGCACTTTCACGATCAACACATCTTCATAATGCGACCTGTTAAATAATGTGATACCACCCTTGCCGGGTGCCTTATGATGCACTCGCCACAGAAAATCGTGAGCAAGCTCGATTTTTGTCGGAGCTTTAAAGCTTTGCACAGTACAACCATGCGCTATCAGGTTGCCAGTAAGTTTGGCTATGGTACTGTCTTTTCCTGCCGCATCCATTGCCTGCAGCACCACCAGCAATGATTGTCTGGATTCCGCATAGAGTAATTCCTGGTAATCATCCAGTTCTTTCCAGACACTTTGCCTTCTGTCCTTAAGTTCATCCTGATCCAACCCTCCATCCACGTTGCAATTGAACTGATTCAGATCGGGCGCTTCGCCGGGACGTACCCGGAATTTTTCAAAATCCATTGGAATGCCTGTTCGTTAATTGGTGCAAGCTAAACATGGTATTGCTAAACTGCGGGTTTTGCAAAATCCTCAGGCGCACGAAAAACAATAACCATGTCAGCTCACGAGATAAGCGCTGCAGATAGTCACGGGCATTGTCTGGCTGCTAATAACCTGGCTTGCCAGCGCGGCGAGCGATGGTTATTTGAAGGCTTAAACCTGACTGTTTCCAGCGGAACTTGCCTGCATGTCATTGGTGCTAATGGCAGTGGTAAAACCAGCCTGCTGCGGATGCTCTGCGGTATAAGCAGAATTGATCGTGGCGATATTACATGGCAACAAAAAAATATTGCTGGCAACGATGATTATTTTTCCGGGTTAGCCTACCTGGGACACAAGGACGGCTTGAAAAATGAGTTTACCGCCGCCGAAAACCTGGAATTCTATCAGCGCCTGAATTTTGAAAATGACCCCGCTAAAGTGGATGAGATTTTGGCTGAGATGGGTATTCTCGCATGCGCAGACCTGCCAACCTTCCAACTCTCCTTTGGCCAACGCAGGAGACTAGCGCTGGCACGATTGCTGTTAGTACCGCGACCACTCTGGGTGCTGGACGAGCCGTTCACAGGAATAGACCAGGCTGGCCGCAATTTGATTGAACGTCTCTGTGTGGAACATCTGGCAGCTGGTGGAATCCTCATCCTCACCAATCACCAAAGTTTACGCTCCGGTCCACTAAAGCCATTCCTCAACGAATTGGAACTATGACCAACACGTTTATGCTATATGCCATGCGCGAGTGGCAACTGTTGTTCAGAAACAGTTCTACGCTGGCTCAGCCCCTATGCTTTTTTGTCATTATTGCACTGTTATTCCCACTTAGCCTGCCCGCCGAAAACGCCCTGTTGCAACGCATCGGCGGTGGCGTTATCTGGGTATCGGCGGTGCTGGCTACGTTGCTCAGCCTGGAGTCGATGTTTAAACCCGACTACCACGATGGTGCCCTTGAACAATGGCTAATCCAGCCCAGGTCTTTAACGTTGGCGGTAGTCGCTAAGGTGTTTTCTCAATGGTCAGCTACGGGATTGATATTAACTTTGTTCGCACCTGTTTTGTGCCTGACATTCCGTATACCTGTTGAACAAATTTGGGTATTATTCGTCGGCCTTTTGCTGGGTACCCCGAGCTTAACCCTTATTGGCGCCATTGGCGCGGCGCTCACTGTGACGCTTCATCGGGGTGGCGTCCTGTTAGCAATTATAATTTTACCCTTGTATATCCCTATTTTAATTTTTGGCGCGGGCATGGTCACACAATCTGCCCAGGGTGCAGACATTACCGGCCAAATTTATGCATTGGCGGCGATTTTGACCCTGGCCCTGACATTGGCCCCTTTCGCTATCGTCGGCGCACTAAGGGCTACCATCGATTAGGTGATCAGAGTGAATCCGTTTGTTACAGTTTGGGATTTTTTCGGGCGTTTGTATCACCGCTTAGCATCACCCCGTGAGTTTTATAAAATCAGCCGGTTTACCACGCCGGTATTTGGATTGCTGTTTCTCTTATTAACCGCCGCCGGAACTTATCTGGGTCTGTTTGTAGCCCCGGCGGATTACCAACAGGGTGATAGTTTCCGCATCATCTATGTTCATGTGCCCTCTGCCTGGTTATCGTTGTTCATTTATATGGTGATGGCCACTGCCGGGGCAATCGGTCTCATATGGCGAATGAAAATGGCCTATGTGGTAGTTATTTGCTCCGCGCCGATTGGCGCCGCTTTTACCGCCCTGGCACTGATAACCGGTTCGCTGTGGGGTGCTCCTATCTGGGGAACCTGGTGGGAATGGGATGCGCGCCTGACCTCGGAACTGATCCTGCTGTTTCTTTATCTGGGTGCGATGGCTCTCTACTACGCCTTTGATGACCGTAAGACGGGCGAACGCGCCACCGCTGTTCTTGCTGTTGTTGGCGTGGTAATTGTACCTATCATTCATTACTCCGTTGAGTGGTGGAGCAGCCTGCATCAGGGTGCCACGGTTTTTCGAGCCGGTGGCCCGGCGATGCCGAGCAGCATGCTGACACCGCTGCTATTGATGGCCCTCGGCTTCACCTTCTTTTATGGATATTGCTTGTTTCTGCGCGCTCAAAACATGGTATTGCACAACGAACGTAACAGCCGCTGGGTTAAGGACCTGATCAATGAATTGGAGTGAATTTTTCCACATGGGAGGCTATGCATTTTATGTATGGAGCGCCTGGGGGCTTACCGCCCTGGTTCTGCTCTGGCAATTCATCCAGCCTAAACGCAGAAATGCTAAAATTCGACGCTTGTTAAAGCGCCAATTGGCGCGCCAGCAATCACTAAATGACGACACTGATTTATGAGCCCAACACAAAAACGCCGCTTTACTATTGTAGCAATCATTCTGCTCGGGGTCGGTCTGGCGACCTTTCTGGCATTGCGTGCGTTTCAGGAAAACATTGAATATTTTCTCACCCCCAAGCAAGTTGCTGCGGGCGAATTTGAGCCGGGGCAACGCTATCGGGTTGCCGGTCTGGTAAGGAAAGGTAGTGTCAGCACTCTGGACGATGGAGTGACCCATCGATTCAATGTTACCGATTGTAAGTTCGATGTGACCGTTCAGTACACCGGGATCCTTCCGGATTTGTTTCGCGAAGGACAGGCAATCGTTGCCAACGGCGCATTCAGCGATACGCAGACCATGATTGCAGCCCAGGTTCTAGCCAAGCACGATGAAAACTATGTGCCTAACGAAGCAGCCGACGCGATGATGTTGGCACAGGCAAATGCCTGCGATGACGCAACCGACAGCGTGTCTTATTAACAATACCGAAAATCTTGGACGATATTATTTATGTTAGGTGAACTGGGAAATTTTTGTCTCTGCCTTTTAATGTGTGTGGCGCTGGCGCAAACCATTGTGCCTTTAGTGGGTGCCAGCAAAAACCAGCAGAACTGGATGGCATTTGCGCGTAACGCGGCTTATGTGCAATGGTTGCTGACCGTGATCGCCTATATCTGCCTGACTATCGCATTTATTAATCACGACTATTCAATCAGTTACGTTGCGAATAATTCCAATAATGCGCAACCCCTGGTATACCGCATCTCCGCCGTTTGGGGTGCACATGAGGGTTCGCTGCTGCTATGGATATTGATGTTAAGCAGCTGGACTGCGCTGGTTGCAAGATTCAGCCACGGCATTCCTCGAGATATGGTTGCCCGAGTGCTCGGTGTTTTAGGTTTTGTCAGTATCGGGTTCATCAGCTTTACCCTGTTTACGTCCAATCCGTTTGAGCGTCTGCTTGATGTTCCATTTGATGGAAGAGAGTTAAATCCGTTATTGCAGGATCCCGGCCTGGTTATCCACCCGCCTATGCTGTACATGGGCTATGTCGGCATGAGCGTAGTTTTCGCATTTGCCATCGCCGCCATGCTGAGCGGCAAGTTAGATACCGCATGGGCGCGCTGGGCGCGGCCCTGGACAAGCGTTGCCTGGTTATTTCTCACAATTGGGATAACGCTGGGGAGCTGGTGGGCATATTATGAGCTTGGCTGGGGCGGATGGTGGTTCTGGGACCCGGTGGAAAATGCCTCGTTTATGCCCTGGTTGTCCGGTACTGCTCTGCTGCATTCAGCTTTGGTCATGGAAAAACGCGATGCGCTGAAAATCTGGACCGTTCTGCTCGCCATTTTAACCTTCTCACTGTCACTGTTGGGGACGTTTC
>JAHEKD010000236.1 GCA_024638545.1 Gammaproteobacteria bacterium | reverse complement strand
TCAACGTCGACAAATAAATCGTAGAGTGTAAAGGTTTTTATCATTTCGACCGAACAGTAGGCGGGATACAGTTGTGTAAATCCGATGGGTTCACGGTCAGCGGATTGCGCGAGAAACACAATCGAGTCTTGATTGCTGAGTCTGGCGGTTAAATATTCAGTCGCAGCGGCGAGATCTGCAGGCTGTTGGTAGAATTGCCGGTAGGCGTCAAATAGCGGCGCTATCTGCTCAACATCTTTGACTGTTGCTCTGATAATTTCCATTTTCCAGACCTGGTATTGAGATTAATTTATGCGGTTTTCTGACCCCTGAAGTGGTGGGGGCAATGTTCACCGCTGGCAAGCACTTCAAGCATAGCCTTCCAGGTTTTGATGTTATCGAGAAGATAAGCCTCGCCCACCTCAGCCACAAACTCTGCTCGTCTTGTATCCTCCAGTTCCGATAACTCCTGTTTCGCTGTTTGCAAATACCAGGGGTTTCGGTTTGTCAGGGAAATATTTGAAAAACCGGCCTTTTCTAGCGCACTTTCGTAGCGTCCGGGTGATGCCATCCGGAACTCGAGCCCTTCCTGTTTGATATAATCCTTCATGGCTTGCGATGGTTCGTCATCATGCGATATTAGCCAGTCAGAGGCGACAAACCAGCCTCCGGGCCTGAGCACCCTGTAAGCCTGTTTTGCCAGCATTTCCTTGTCAGCAATATGGATGATCGAGTCTTTACTAAAGACAATGTCAAAAGACTCATCTTCAAAAGGAAATGGACCTGGGCTGACAAGTTTGATTTCAATTATATCGGACAGGCCGGCATTCTCGACTCTGCGCCGGGCGGCTTCGACAACCGGTTTTTCCACGTCTATGCCGGTCACTCGTTGAGCGTTGAATTCATTTGCCAGGCCGACAGCTATGCCACCCGAACCACAGCCAATGTCAAGAACATGTTTACCTCTAACATCCATGCCGGTCAGCAATCGTTTAATTTCATCCAGACCACCCGGAGAGAGATAACCCTCTCCCCACAGCATTTCGAGAAACTTTATGGCCTGATCTGCATATAAGTCTTCAGCAGCATTCATGTTCTTAACCTCAGCTGTCTTATCTGTTCCACCCTGCACAATTCAATTTATAAGTTAATCGTATCTCGGATAAGCGTGTTTTTGCACAACAAAGATGGTTTACCAAAAAACAATCAGCAAAATGCTCTATACTGAATTTCGATGCGGAACTAAAGTCGTCTAGCATCAGCGTTCCGCCGGCGAACAAAACAAATTTCAACTGTTGCTTAACTTGGTTTTAATGCACGGCATCTTCGAGTTCATTATCTTCCGGATCGGCTGTTGGCTCAACAATTTTACCTAAACTGATCAGGCTTTCATTATCGTCAAGATTGATCAATCTGACACCCTGGGTGTTTCTTCCGATCACCGAGATCTCACTGACCCGTGTCCGTATCAGGATACCGCCATCAGTAATCAGCATCACTTCGTCCTCATCACTGACCAGTTGCGCACCAACAATCTTGCCGTTCCGTTCACTTGCCTGAATCGAGATCACGCCTTTACCGCCGCGTCCCTTGGTTGGGTACTCAGCTAAAAGCGTGCGTTTTCCATAGCCGTTCTGTGAACTAATCAAAACAGTGACGGCCTTCTCATCAACGTCACCCGGCACAGTGATCAGACTGATTGCATTTTCATCGCTGCCTAGATTTATACCTTTTATACCCCTTGCCGTTCTGCCCATGGCGCGAACTTTTTGTTCACTGAAGCGGACAGCTTTGCCTGCATCACTAAACATCATGATATCGTAGTTACCGTCGGTGATACTAACGCCAATCAGCTGATCATCCTCAACCAGCTGTATCGCGCGAATCCCATTTGCTCTGGGCCTTGAAAAATCTGTCAAGTGACATTTCTTTATCGTTCCTTTTTGTGTTGCCATGACGATAAATGCATTTTTTTCGTAGCCTCTGACGGGCAGTACAGCGGTAATCTTTTCATTCTCTTCCAGCGGCAGCAGATTTACCAGCGGCCTGCCCCTTGCAGCTCTGCCGGCCTGCGGCATCTGGAACACGCGCAGCCAGTAGACCTGTCCTGCATCTGAAAAACACAATACGGTATCGTGAGTGCTGGCGACAAACATATGGCTGACAAAATCCTCATCCTTGGTTTTTGTTGCCGTCTTGCCCCGGCCGCCGCGACGCTGTGCACGGTAATCGGTGATTGGCTGTGATTTAGCGTAACCAGAATGCGAGATTGTTACCACGACATCTTCCTCGACAATCAGATCTTCATCATTCAGGTCGAGTGCAGAGTCCTCAATCTGGGTTTTGCGCTCGTCACCAAATCGATCCCGGATTTCTATTAATTCATCACGGATAACCTGCATCAGGCGCTCGCTACGATTCAAAATATCCATCAAGTCTTCAATCTGTTCCAGCAAATCCTTGAACTCGTTATGAATTTTTTCCTGCTCAAGGCCCGTAAGACGATGCAGTCGCAACTCAAGTATTGCCTGTGCCTGAACCTCTGACAGGCGATAGCCCTGATCTGACAATCCAAATTCTTTTGCCAGGCCTTCGGGCCTGGAAGCGTCGGCACCGGATCGCTCCAACATAGGCAGAACAACACCGGGGGACCAGTGTTGATCGAGTAGTTTGGCCTTTGCTTCAGCCGCATTAGGCGATTGCTTGATTAAGGTGATAACTTCATCAATATTACTTAATGCAACAGCCAGTCCTTCCAGAATATGCGCCCGGCTTCTTGCCCTGCGAACTTCAAATATTGTTCTTCTTATTACTATTTCGCGGCGATGGCGTACAAACTCCTCAAGCAGTTCTTTGAGGTTGAAGATCTTGGGTTGATTGTTAATCAGCGCAACTATATTTATACCAAATACCGTCTGCATTTGTGTATTTCGGTATAGCTGATTGAGAATAACTTCCGCAACTTCGCCACGTTTTAGCTCGATCACCATTCTCATGCCTTGCTTGTCTGATTCATCTCGCAAACCGGAGATGCCCTCAAGTTTCTTATTGCGTACAAGTTCCGCAATCTTTTCCAGCAGGCGTGCCTTATTGACCTGATAGGGTAACTCTGTGACTATGATGTTCTGACGCGAAGTTTTTTCGACGGTTTCTATCCCTGCCCTGGCCCTGACATAAATCTTACCGCGGCCGGTTCTGTATGCGTCAACAATACCCTTGCGACCGTTAATTATCCCCTGGGTCGGAAAATCGGGCCCGGGAATATGCGCCATGAGCGCATCGGTACTGATGTTTTCATCATCTATCAGCGCAAGGCATCCTCCAATGACTTCCTTTAAATTATGCGGCGGTACATTGGTAGCCATGCCTACCGCGATTCCGGTTGAGCCATTGACAAGCAGGTTAGGCAGGCGGGTAGGCAGGATTAACGGCTGTGTTTCAGTCTCATCATAGTTGGGACCGAAATCAACAGTTTCCTTTTCAAGGTCGGCCAACAGCTCATGGGCAATCCTGGCTATACGAATTTCCGTGTAACGCATCGCCGCTGGCGAATCGCCGTCAACGGAGCCAAAGTTACCCTGACCGTCAATCAGCGGATAGCGCATTGAAAAATCCTGTGCCATTCTGACAATTGCATCATAAACGGCGGTATCGCCATGTGGATGATATTTACCGATAACATCACCCACAATTCGTGCGGATTTCTTGTAGGCTTTATTCCAGTCATTGCCAAGTTCGGACATTGCATACAGCACACGCCTGTGAACAGGTTTTAATCCATCCCTGACATCCGGAAGCGCTCGCCCCACAATTACGCTCATCGCATAGTCCAAATAGGACTGCCGCATTTCCTGTTCAAGATCCGCGTGTATCGTCTCTTTAGCTATTTGATCCATACAGTACTATTGTTATTTCCAGGTTGATCAATTCAGATAATTTCAAGGTTTATTGTTAACTGGTGAATAATGAAATATGATGCGTGTAGGCCGTGTCTTGTATAAATTTATGTAATGTTGCAGGTGCTTTTTTTATACCTAATTAGCGAGCGTTTTTAGGATACATTACGCCTCGATATCAGCACTGGATTATACCACGACCGCAGATTAAAAGTGATTAGATTTTACAGCATGATAAAACTATTGAAGCGAATAATTAATATATATATTTCAATGATATAATTATTATTATTGATGTTATTTATAGTTATAAAACAAAACCATTCATACGTACCCGAACCGTTATCGTATACGCGACAAATATACCCATGAAAAAGACATCACAAATCAGCCTTGTGATCCCGCGATGGATCGTCCCGCTAGACGGTAAAAAGACCGTGCTAACAGACCATTGCATCGTGATCAAAGCACACAAAATCGAAAAAATCATGGCGACTCAGCAGGCCATCGGCGACTATCCTCAGGCTGTTCAAACGAGACTGGATAAACATGTGATTATGCCGGGACTAATTAATTGCCACACTCATGCTGCCATGACCCTGTTCCGCGGAATCGCCGATGATATTCCGCTAGACACCTGGCTGAAGAAACACATATGGCCACTGGAAGCAAAATTTGTCGATTCAGAATTTGTCAGGACGGGCACCCAGTTAGCCATTATAGAAATGCTGCAAAGCGGTACGACATGTTTTAACGATATGTACTTTTTCCCGGATGTCGTTGCTCAAGCTGCTGAGGCAGCTGGTATACGCGCCTGTGTAGGAATGATTATGCTGGACTTTCCTACCGTTTGGGCCAGCGGACCCGAGGAATACATGTCCAAAGGTTTACGTCTGGCTGATGAATTAAAACACTCCAGCCTGATTAATGCAGTATTTGCCCCACACGCACCCTATACCGTATCCGATCAACCGCTGGAGAACATTCGGATAATCGCCGATGAGCTTGACCTGCCTGTACACATGCACATCCATGAAACCAGGCATGAAACGGAACAATCCATTGACCAGTACTGGCAATGCGGCCGGCTGCAGTGGTGCTGGGCCCATCTGAAGCGGGACTTTCAAGCGCTGATTGATCATCCCGACCCCCAGGTCCGACGTTTGGGTTATGATTTGATGCGGCCGAC
>JAHEKD010000235.1 GCA_024638545.1 Gammaproteobacteria bacterium | reverse complement strand
CGGGCTCCAGCAGTTTAGTTGGATAACTGGAAGGTATAATCCGGCTTTGCTTATATAGCTTTCCAGGTACCGTCGCTCTGCCGGCATGCTTCGCCCGTCACTATCTCAGTTTGACCGTTAATTTCAACGCTACTGCGATACGTCCGACACGGTGTTGATCCGCTATAGTAGGTGTTAGTAGGTGTCATCGTGTAATTTCGACCATTAGGATCTGCCCAGCTGCTGGTCTGACCAATTTGATTACGTTCCAGCACCCTGCTGGATTCCATCGTGTAAGTTCTGGTCAACAAGTAACCGCCGATACCACAAGCGGCTGTCCAGCCCGGCTGACTGCCGTGACCCTTGAATAGCTCGTAGCAGGCCAGTGAACCCAGCAGGCCACCTGCAAGCGGTGCAAATGTGCTTTTGCTGAAGACCCGTGAATCCGGGACAACCTGCCCCGATTGATTGACAGCGCATGCTGCCAGTAAAAATGTAAGAGCAATAATAACAAGTTTCCTCATACCAGGACTCCTTTAATAAGTCTCGAATGCAACATAGCCATTTAATCATGAAAGTCATGAATGAATCATTAAGTAAAACCTGCTGTTAGCTGAATAGATTAAAGTAACAATACGCTCATCCTCAAATCCAGATGGTGTTGTCTACTGCAGGCATAATCTGGCAGTTATCTATCCGCTTCTTACGCCAGAGAATGTATCACATTGATTAATGTCACCGGTTTTTAATCCAGCTTGCAGCCACTGCATACGCTGCGCCGAGGTGCCGTGTGTAAAAGAATCCGGGTGCACGCGTCCCTGAGTCAGTCGATCATCACCAATTGCCGCAGCAGCATTGATTCCTTCCTCAATATCACCCGCTTCGAGTAATTTTCGATTTTTATGTGCATGGTGTGCCCAAACACCGGCATAACAATCGGCCTGTAATTCCGCCATCACCTGCAGCGCATTGGCATCGGTCTTACTCATTCGCGACTGCATTTGCCTGACCTTGGCGGCTGTTCCCACAAGTGTCTGTACATGATGGCCTATCTCATGGGCAATGACATAGGCGACTGCAAAATCACCTTCCGCGCCAAGTCGCTGCAGTTCATTAAGGAAACTTAAATCCAGATAGGCCTGCTGATCTCCGGGACAGTAGAACGGGCCCGCCTGTGCAGAATTGACGCCGCATGCCGAGCGCACCATGTCATTAAACAGCACCAGTTTTGGTGGCTGGTATTGCCCGCCGTTTTGCCTGAAAATCGGACCCCAGACGTCCTCAGTGTCCGCCAGTATGACGGAAACAAAATCAGCGGCAGTGTCATCCTGCGGTGATTGGGGCAAAGATTGTTGCTGTGTTTGGGATGGCGACATCATCCCACCGCCAATCAAATTTATCAGTGGTCCAAAGTCATTGGCAAACAATAAAGCCACTATAGCCGCAACCACGGCAAGACCGCCTCCGGTTTTGACACCACGCGACATCCTTTTACCGCGTCTGTCTTCAATATTTGAACTTCGTCTGCCTTCACGCCAGCGCATAGCTTAGGTCTCATTAGTTAATCTTCAAATCGGTATTTTACATCCACAATGCGCTTTTATGTTAACCAGGTAAAAAGATTTGTAATTATGTATGACAGGATTATTAGACATTTTGTTATCCACAAAAGCAGTGGATAACTCTGTTAACAAATAAAAGTTTTTATACCTTTAACGCCTGTAGCTGTCGATCTGCTCAAACTGCTTAAATTTTAATCAACTGTCTAATAATATATATATTTCAACAAGTTATAATACATTAGTTGTAATACAGTTGAGCTATTTGCTTTAACTTAACAAAATATTCATCTTTCTCCCCGCCTGTGCAAAACTTTCCCTTAAACATCAATATTTAACGTAGAATTCGATATCGACTACGGCATTGTAACCAGGAATAAGCGTGTCTGACCAAACCCGAAGTACGACGCAGCACCAGCATCCGGGCCTGCCCAGAAGGCTCGCTGCAATGGTCTATGACGCAATATTACTGCTTGCTGTCATCATGATTTGCTTTGTTCCTGTTCCGCTGCTCTCGGAAACATTCAGAGAATCGATCGTCGGCAGGCTGATATTGCAATGCTACATTGCGCTGATTTTATTTGTTTTTTTCGGCTGGTTCTGGACACATCACGGGCAAACGCTGGGGATGCGGGCCTGGCGGTTAAAAGTAACCAGACATGACGGTCGATCTGTGAGCTGGGGGGCAGCAGGTAAACGCTTTATACTTGCTACAATCAGTTTTGCAGCTTTCGGAACCGGATACTTGCTGTGCCTGTTCCACCCGACAAACATGACATTTCATGATCTTTATTCCGGAACCAAACTTGTTCTGGTTGCGAAGAAAAAAAGCAGATCAGGAAATACGCCTCAAAAGTAGCAGCCCGATAAGTGTGAATATAAAAATTGGGATCACGGCACCAAGAAAAGGCGGTATTCCATAAACTAATACAAAATATCCAAAGCCCCGGTTGATAACATAAAATGAGATTCCCAGCATAATGCCAATAAAGAGGCTTCGTCCGATGCCAGCTGAGCGCACATTCTGAAATACAAACGGAATTGCAATAAACATCATCAGGGCTGTTGAAACAGGCAGCATTATTTTCGTCCAGAAGGCCAGCTCATAGGTGCGTGTATCCTGGTTGTTAAAAGCCAGGTGCGAGATATATTGTTGTAAATGCCTGGCAGACAGCTGATCAGGCTTTATTAGATAAACAGACAGGATTTCCGGGGTCAGTAGACTGGTCCACTGAGCCAAGTTTACGTCCCGGGACTCTGCAATTTGATTGGTATCGAACAGGGTCTGTTTTACACCCTGCAGCTCCCAGGTATTGCCTGAGCTGTAAATTGCGCCTTCTGAGTAAACTAATGAACGCAGGCGATTGTCACTGTCAAATTCAATTACCTTTATCTTTAACAGGCTCAAATCCGGGAGAACTTCGTTTATATTAACAAATGCCCGGCTATCTCTAACCCAAAGTCCGGTGCTGGTTTGCTGCTTGATCTGTTTTTGCATTGCATCAGTGCGGGTTTTCTGGGCCATGGTTTCAGTTTTAGGTGCCACGAACTCGCCAATCAATAATGCGACGATTGCCAGTGCAAAACCGACTTTTAAAACAGAAAAAGTGATTTGATACACAGAAATACCGCTCGCTCGCATGACAATCAGCTCTGAATCCTGCTCCAGCACCGATAATCCCATGATAGCCCCGAGTAAAGCCATCATTGGAAACAAATCGTATAAAGATCGTGGAATAGTCAAAAACACGTAATAAATAACGTCCCTGATGCCGTAACTGCCCACACCAAGATCAGCAAGCTGATCAATAAAGTTGACAAAAGTAAATAAACCCAGCAATACGGCAAATGCTACAAGCGTATAGATTAGAATGGTTTTTGCGATGTAAATGTCAAGTGTTCTCATGACGGCTGGCCACTAAGCTGTATTTTGGGCCTCTCTTGAAAAATTCTGGGTATAAACGGTTTATTGCGCGAACTGCGATAAAACATGTATATTGCAAGCAGTAAAAATATACCGTGTACCAGCCACAGGTGCCAGCTGCTCTGCATGGTGCCTTTTTTCATTAATGCTACCGCGAAACTTGCTAAATTCGTGTATGAAAAATAAATAAAAAATGCGGCCAGCATGTTTGGCAACCGATTTCTCCTCACATCAACTTTACTCAGTGCAACTGCAAACAGCATTAATACCGGCACTACCATTGGTTTTGAAATTCGCCAAACGAGTTCAGTTTGAAGCCTGTGATCATCTGAATCGATCAGGTTAGCAGTTTTAAAACCCTTTACCGGTATGCTGGGTGCCGGCGGTATCCCTAATTCAACGCGAATTGCATAGGTTTCAAATTCTACAATTTTGTATTCAGTATAGCCTGGCACACCTTCGTAGCGGGTTCCGTTTTTTAATATCAGGAATTGATCATGCGTTCGCGCATCCTTTCTCTGATAAGCTTCTTTGGCTACGACAACTCCATCAGTCTGGTTTGCACTGCTATAGGCAAAGACATTCTCGTAAATTTCAGTTTCCTGATTTAGCTTTTCTACAAAATAGATTCCATCGCCGCTGCGTGTTTCCATAAATACACCCGGAACAATCCCGGTAATATCACTTCGCGTTTTAAATTCTTCCTCAATTTTTTCGGCATACCTAACAGAAAGTGGTGATATGTAGAACGAAAATGCACAGGCAATGCCGCCAATTACCAAAACCAGAAATACAATCGGCTTCAAAAAATTTACTAGCCCAATCCCGGAGGCAGAAATGACGGCCAATTCATTATCCCTTACCCAACGGTTCAATACCATTAACACAGCAACAAACATCATCAACGGCAGGATTACATCAATATAGGTTACCAATTTCAGCAACAGCAATATCATGATACTTTCGACTGGCAAATCACCATCCGCAGCATCTCTAAGAAATCCGACCAGACGAACGACCAGAAAAATGCTCAGCATGACCAGCGTTACGGCCGCGCTGGTCAACAGCGTTTCTTTTATAAATTGTCTGTTAATGATCACGTATGAGATTTAAAAATATAATGATTGAATATTATTAATTGTGCCAGGGTCTATATTATACTTTGTGCGTTAATATTAAATTAAACCTAATATTGCACATATTGATGAATAATTTACAGGATAAACCGTATGGAATACACACTAAAGTCCGCAGACCCTGCAAAAATTGAATGTGATTGCCTGGTTGCTTTTGCATTTAAGGATACTTTGAGTGCCGAAGCAAAAAAACTTGATTCTCACCTTGACGGTGCACTAACGAAACTACTAAAACAATCGGGACTTGATAAATATAACTCCGGTTCATCCACATTATACGAATTGAAAGAGATGCCCGCCACCCAGATCATGCTGGTACAGGTGGGTGAAAAATCGCGTTTAACGACGACCAGATTATCAACAAAACTGACGACTGTCATTAGCAGGCTTAAGACAAAACCCCTCACTAGTGCGTTATTATGTTTGGCCAGTCTGCGCCCGGGCGGGATGGACGTGATGCGTTTTTTCCAGTTAGTTT
>JAHEKD010000234.1:829-5108 GCA_024638545.1 Gammaproteobacteria bacterium | reverse complement strand
CCCACGTCAGCAAGAAGCTGTAACTCGAGATATAAATCACGTATCTCACCGCTGCTTCCCGGTATAGTTTTTCTTGGTGCCTGATTGACACTCGATTTAAAGTGGACATTACCCAGACCGCCCTGACCTCCTTTTGCGACCAGAAGCTGTTGAGCGGGGCTGATCAAATCGGCAATATGCTCGCCTGTTGTATTGTCCCTGACGATTGTGCCAACCGGCACTTGAATAAGACAATGATTCCCTGACTTTCCGCTGCACTGCTTACCCTGCCCATGCCGACCCTTCTCAGCCTTAAAATTTCGCCTGTAGCGAAAATCTATCAGCGTATTCAATGACGCGTTTGCGACAAGATAAACGCTGCCGCCATCGCCACCATCGCCGCCATCAGGCCCACCTTTAGGGATATATTTCTCACGGCGGAAACTTAGACAACCATCCCCCCCTCTCCCGGCTTCAACTGTTATTTTGGCTTCATCAACAAATCGCATGATCGTCATTTGTGTATGTCATTAAATGCATTCGATTATGCCACGAGTTAGCGCTTTACCTGACGAAAAACCCCGCAAGGCAGAACCGTGCGGGGCATTATGGTTTCGAGATCGAAAGATCTATTCAGTAATAATGCTTACAGTTTTACGGTTTAAGGCACCTTTTGTCTCAAAAATCACTTTTCCGGAAGCTTTGGCAAACAAAGTATAGTCTTTACCCATACCAACATTCCGTCCCGGATGAAAAGTACTCCCGCGCTGGCGCACTAAAATGTTCCCGGCCAGTACTTCCTGCCCGGCGTAGCGCTTGACGCCCAGGCGTTTGGATTCTGAATCACGGCCGTTTCGGGAACTGCCGCCTGCTTTTTTATGTGCCATGAGTTACCTCGTATTCTTTAAAAATTACTGATTACCTGCGTTGCTACGAACTGCCGTTTATCGTGCATCTGATTGTCAAACCGGATTACCAGATCGAATTGTGACAGCTACTTGCTCAGCTCAATCGCCTGCTGAATCCAGTTTTCGCGCTCTATTCGACCTTTAAAACTGAGTTGCGCTTCTATATCCTCCACGCCCGCCTGGTCAAGCGCCGCAATTTGTGCAAAGCGCGTGTAGCCCAGACTGTTCAGTTTTTCACTAATAACCGGACCAATACCGTTTATTCGGGTTAAATCATCAACCGTGGAATGTTCATCTCCAACGGGCCTGGCGGTTTCACCGGATTCGGTACCGGCGGCTTCTGTATCGACAGGCGGGGCAGTCTGCTTTTCAGCTTCTAATGCTTTGAGCTGACCACTGTCGCTATCTGCACGCCCTCTGCCGGCAATGGCGGTAATCTCGATTTCAGTAAAATTCTGGCGATGTCCCTGGGTTCGACGATATCCCTGTCGCCGCTGCATTTTAAATACCTTTATTTTTTCACCACGGCCGTTGTCTACCACCTGCGCAGACACAGACTGCCCTTCCAGTATGGGTGTACCGACCTGTACATTTTCATTATCACTGATCATCAGTACTTTATCGAGTTCGATACTGTCGCCCGGTTCGGCTGGGAGCGATTCCACTTTTAATCGATCCCCGACAGCAACACGGTATTGTTTGCCGCCTGTTTGAATTACTGCATACATTGAAGTTTTCTCCGGAAAAACTTATATAATATTCGGCTGAATCTGCTTACGATTCAAAGACAAGCGATTTTACCTATACACCCGTACAAGGTCAATTTATATATAAACAATTGTTTTATTTGCCGGATTTAGCAATAATCCAGCTTTACATACCAACTGAATGAGTTAATTTAGGAATTCGAACGGATGCAAAATGTATCGCATGAACCAATGGAACACTCTTTGGAGCAAATAACTGCCCCCGTAGACAGAGACATGGACAAGGTTAATGCATTTATTTCAAATGAACTGCGCTCAGACATTGTGCTAATCAACACGATCAGCAACTATATTATCAGTAATGGCGGCAAACGCCTTAGACCCATTATCCTGCTACTCGCTGCCGGAGCCTGTGGAAACACCACGGCACATCACATCTCACTGGCCGCTATTATCGAATTTATACATACCGCCACACTTTTACATGATGATGTCGTCGACGCCTCTGAATTGAGACGCGGACAGGTCACTGCAAACGATGTCTGGGGCAATCAGGCGAGTGTCCTGGTAGGTGATTTCCTTTACTCCAGAGCCTTTCAGCAAATGGTCAAAATTAACAATATGCGGGTAATGGATATACTGGCTGATACAACCAACATGATTGCAGAAGGCGAAGTACTGCAGCTAATGAACAGTCATAACGCCGGCATCACTGAAAATGATTACTATGAAACGATCAGGCGAAAGACCGCTATTTTATTTCAAGCTGCCTGCCAGCTGGGTGCTGTCATCTCGAACACCTCACGCTCGACAGAGCAAGCACTTGCCGATTACGGTTTAAACATGGGAATAGCCTTTCAGCTGATCGATGATGTATTAGATTATTCCGGTGATGCTGATAAAACAGGCAAAAATATAGGCGATGACTTGAATGAGGGCAAAACTACATTACCACTGATACGCGCTATGAAAATGCTTCCCGATACAGAAAAAGAGTACATCGTAGACATCATCGAAAATGAAGCATCACCCGAACAAATAAATCGTGTTATCGAGATAATTAACCGGACCGATGCCATTGACTACAGTAAACAGCACGCCCTGGCTTACACCCAGAGAGCAACTCAGGCGCTGACTGGTCTTTCAAATACCAAATTCAAGAAATCAATGCTTGATCTCAGCGGTTTCTTTGTTTCAAGAGTGAGCTGATCAGGTAACGCCGGCACTGCGAGCATCCGGCAGCTGCAGTCAAAACTTTATTGCGACCAGCAGATCCATAACATTTGTACCCGTGGGGCCGCTCACAAATAGCGCGTTATGCGCCGATAAATAGTCACCCGCGTTTGCCTGGTCGAGTGCTTGTTGAGCTGCATCTGAATCTTGAAATGTTTGCGAGTCCACGATACCTCCAGCGGCCTGAGTCGGTCCATCTGTACCATCACTCCCTGCTGCCAGTACGATAAGTGAGGGTTGATCTTTTATGTGCTTTGCTATCGCTAATGCTAATGATTGATTGCGGCCGCCGTTACCTGGATTTGCGGGTAGAGTGACAACAGTTTCGCCACCAAAAACATAGCCGCCCGCTGGTCCGTCAGCCAGCAGTTTTGCCACACTTTTACTTACATCGAAAAGTTCTCCATACAGTGACTCGCGATTATAATTGACGTCAATCCCCGACTTCTGGAGGTATTGACAAATCGCGTCTCTGGCAACGCTGTTGCTACCAATGACTTTTGCTCTTGCGTTGGGCAACTCACAAGCGCCAATGCCTGAACCAATGATCGATACGTCATCGCCTCGAACATCAGAAATGGCCAGTGTTAAAATCGAACCGGCCTTGCACTGGCTTAGCAGCCTTGCATTCTTGATTAACGAGATCTTCGACCGCGCCGCATTGATCTGCGCAATGCTTTTATTTTCTGATAACAATCGCTGATTAAACCGCTGTAAATCTGATAGACTCAGGTCGTCTTTAAGTTTTTCAGCTAAAGCCGAGGCACCTCCGGACACCAGCATCAACAGGCTGTCATTTTCATCCAGCGAAGATACAAAATTCATTGCCCGCTCACCGGCAATCAGGCTATTTAGATCAGGCACAGGATGAGCAGACTCCATCATCTGAATACTGGAGCCGGGCTTAAAATCGTTATCAAGATGACCGTATTTTGTAATCACAAAGCCCTTGAATTTATTTTCGTAATAATCAGATACGGCCGACATCATCGAAGCAGCTGCCTTGCCTATAGCCAGCACGTGGGTGACCGGCAAGTGCGCTGACCTTGATAATTCATCAAACACCAGCGCGTATCCATTAACAGCTTTAACCCCTGCCCACCAGGCGCCTTCAGTCATTGATCTGACTTGCGCATGCGTTAATGTTGATTCGTGCATAATGACTGTTTTGTATATAAATATCGCATAAAAAAACGCCGGATAGAAGACTAGCCGGCGTTTTATACAGATCCCGTGAATAGTGCCGAACTAATACATATGTTGTCCGCCATTAATCGATAATGTTGATCCGGTAATAAAATCAGCATCATCTGCAACCAGGAAGAGCACCGCTCGCGCGATGTCATGCGCCTCACCCAGTCGCCTGACTGGAATCGTCCCGATAATTTTTTCCAGCACATTTTGAGGTACGGCCTGCACCATTTCTGTATTTACATAGCCCGGTGCAATAGC
>JAHEKD010000234.1:0-819 GCA_024638545.1 Gammaproteobacteria bacterium | reverse complement strand
TGACCGTATTGTCCTGCCTGTCCATTGACAGAGCCGATGTTAACTATGCGCCCGAATGAATTTTCACGCATATCTTCAATTACAGCACGACAGGTGTTGAAGCATGAAGAAAGATTCGTCTGGATGACCTTATTCCAGCGTTCATAATCCATTTTGTGCATGGTGCCATCACGCGTGATACCGGCATTATTGATTAATATCTCAATCGGTCCAAGATCATTTTTAACTTTTGCAATACCTGCCTGACATGCGTCAAAATCACCCACATCAAACTTATATGAAGGAATACCTGTGCGTTCAGTAAACTCCTGTGCCCTTTGTTCATTGCCGCCATAATTGGCAGCCACATTGTAGCCAGCATTTTTCAGTTCGATCGAAATGGCTTCACCGATTCCACGTGTTCCACCAGTAACTAAAGCAACTCTTGCCATGAGATTCTCCTATAAGATTAATTTTAAGATTATATTCGCCAATAAATGATATGCTTCCGCTACGCTAAATTTTACAGCCATCATCAATTGGTTAATAAATATTTTATAGCGACGCGCTGATCGCTTCGATGCTGTCCTTGGCATCACCAAACAGCATCCGGGTATTCTCTTTATAAAACAGTGGATTTTCAACTCCTGCATAACCTGTTGCCATCGAGCGTTTAGAGACAATGCAGGTTTTAGCCTTCCAGACTTCGAGTACAGGCATGCCTGCGATCGGGCTATTTGGATTTTCCAAAGCTGAAGGATTCACAATATCATTTGCGCCTATCACGATCGCCACGTCAATATCCGGAAACTCGTCGTTGATCTCGTCCATTTCCAGAAC
>JAHEKD010000233.1 GCA_024638545.1 Gammaproteobacteria bacterium | reverse complement strand
TTTATCGTTCGCTAAAAGAGGAAAATTTGCATCTGCGACTTAAAAATGAGGAGTTACGCAAGGATCATACGGTATTGAGTGAGAAAAACCGAATGGCAAGAAAACGGCTTGATAGTATTATGACCCGTCTTAAAGACATAAAGACAGGAGACTAGCCTTGGTGAAAACAAAAACAAAAGGTGTAAAAATTACTCTGGGTGGGCGGAGCTTCGTAATTGGATGTGAGGAAGACAAACGCGAAATATTAACTGCGGCCGTGAATATGGTTGAGTCGCGCCTGCTGGAAGTACAGAAAAACGGCAAGGTGATTGGTCTAGACCGATGTGCGCTTTTAGCCGCTCTGAATATAGCAAGCGATCTACTGGAGGAGCGTACACAGGTTCAAAGTTCCGGTGATTTAGGCAGCCAGATGCAGCGCATGACAAATAAAATTGATTCAGTTATAGAAGAACAAAACCAGCTGTCAATTTAGCACGATTCCAGCGAAAAACCAGTATTCGATAAATTCAGCATTAAGACACACACTAAGGGTGAGGGATGGCAGGCAAAGAAAGATAAAGTAAGGATTTGTAATCAAATAAGTAGTAAAATTATACGAACGGACTGTTGAAATGATGAATGCAGCTGTTTTCCGATCATTTTTGGTGTTGCCTGTTGTGTTCGAGAAGTTCTGAATATCCTTAGAACCTAAACCATATTTTGGGAGTTGGAAATCCGGGCTGTTGTGTATGACCGTTTAGGTCATCCTGATGCTGCGGATGGGACACCCACTTGAACCTTTTGGTTCAAGGTACATGAACGATACGGCATATACGGGTAACACCACTCAATGATTGCTTGTTTAGTTACGAGTCCGTTTTTTGCGTTATTTTACGTTATAAGACACTTTCGTGTCGTCTTGAGCAGACACTGCATCAAAACTTTGGGGTAATGATAACTACATCTCATTCAGGAACTACTTTACAAGGCCAGGATACGGGCCAGCTACAATAATTTTACAAACGCCAATGCGACCAGTTGAGTCAAAACAAAACCTGCGCAAGGAGATGCGTCAAAAGCGGCGTGAGCTTGATGAACACGAGCAGGACAGGGCTGCAGCTAATCTGATGAAAAACCTTCTCCAGGTCAAGTCATACATCCGAGCCAAACGAATCAGCATGTACTTTCCAAATGACGGGGAAATAGATCCGGGCCTGGCTATGGTAAAGGCTTTGTCTATGTCTAAACGCTGTTATTATCCCATTATTTTCCCCGGCCGAAAACCAAAATTATTTTTTGCCCCGGTCAGGCGGGGCAGTCGACTAGAGCCGGATCGACTGGGAATACTTTCACCTGTTGTATCCGCCTTCAAGTGGCTCAAGCCGGCACATCTTGACCTAATTTTATTACCGCTGGTTGCCTTCGACGAGGGCGGGCGCCGCGTTGGAATGGGTGGCGGGTTTTACGATGCTTCCTTGGCTTTTATGTCGACACGAAGATTCTGGCACAGACCGAAGTTAATTGGAATTGCGCATGAGATACAAAAAGCTGAAACTATTACGGCTGATCACTGGGACATACCGCTTGAGATGATAGTGACTGATAAAGCCATCTACAAAGCCGACAATCAAGCGTCGGTAAATATACCCCATCATCACAGGGAGTAATCAATTGCAACTATTATTCATTGGAGACATTGTTGGGAAAAGCGGTCGTAAGGTCCTGGCAGACAGGCTCAAATTTCTCGTTGAGGAGCTTTCTCCTGATCTGGTCGTTGTTAATTGTGAGAACGCAGCTGCAGGATTTGGTGTTACCCCGAAAATTGTGGATGAATTTTTTGCCCTTGGCTGTGATGTGCTAACCAGTGGGAACCATATCTGGGACAGAAAGGAAATTTTTAACTGTATTGATAATGAGCCGCGTTTAATACGTCCTGCTAACTTTCCCGAGGGCACGCCCGGCCAGGGTTACACGATTGTCAGCGCCAAGGATGGATCGAAAATTGCGGTTATAAACATGATGGGGCAGGTGTTTATGGGAACCACATTAGCCTGCCCATTTAAGACAATGGATCACTTATTGGAACAGTTAAATGAACTGGTGGATATTGTTTTCGTCGACTTTCATGCAGAAGCAAGTAGTGAAAAACAGGCGTTTACATATTATCTTGACGGCAGAGTTGCTGCGGTTGTGGGCACACATACGCATGTACCGACGGCTGATGAACGTATTTTCCCGGGGGGCACCGCTTATATATCTGATGTAGGCATGACTGGGTGCTACGATTCAGTGATTGGCATGAAGCCGGGGCCATCATTGAATCGATTTCTGACTAAATTACCGCAAAGGCTCGAAGTTGCTGACGGTTTAGCCGAACTTCGGGGCGTTATTGTCGAAATTGATGAAAAATCAGGCTTGAGCCAAAATATCCGTCGAGTCCATACTAAGTGATATAATGAATTTTAGGCCGTAAATAGTCTGCTATAAATAGTTATTAATATAGATAGAACATAACAGATAGTATTAGTTCTACAAATTATGTCTGGGGTAAGGCAATGCACATCTTTGGTAAGTTGATCATTATCACTATTCTCTCAATGTTAAGTAGTAAGGTCACAGTTATTGCGGCAACTTTAAATCCAGCAATCAGTATACTCTTACTGGAGCATGAAGCTGTTCACTACGAAGTTGAATGCAATGACGATCTGGACACAGATGGTGACAGGATAAGCGATTGTTTTGAAACCAATACAGGCATTTATAAAAACAGGAAGAATACCGGCACCGATCCCTTAAATGCCGATACTGACGGCGACGGAATAACAGATGGCGATGAAATTCTGGGTACACAGGCAGGTTTGCGGCTGCACGTCATGGGTGCCAATCCATTAAGAAAAAATATATTTATCGAATACGACTGGTTTAATGATTTCAATGAGTGCGGATTTCATTCGCATAAACCCACGGCTGAAATTATTGATAAGATCGCACTCGCGTTCCTACAGGCGCCGGTGACTAACCCGGATGGATCGACAGGGATTGATATCATTCAGGATTATGGTCAGGGTGGTGGGTTATTCGGAGGCAACAGGGTTGTTGATTCGAACGGTGTGCTGGGAGGAGGAATCATCAGTAATGAATTCATCGCACATAAAAATGCTAATTTCGCCAGTAATCGGATAGGTTATTTTCACTATATGCTTTTTACACATCGCTATAATAATAACAGCGACAGCTCCGGACAGGCTGAACTCCCGGGTGATGACAGTATCGTTTCGCTCTACTGTTTTTATAATAATTCTAATTTCGTCGCTAATACAATCATGCATGAGCTGGGACATAATCTCAATTTACGCCATGGTGGCAATCATAACTGCAATTACAAACCCAATTACAATTCAATCATGAATTACCGCTTTCAGTTTACCGGCATTGATCAAAACACGAGTTGTGATGCAAGGGGCGATGGCCTTTTATCGTATTCAAAGGGAGACAGGATTACTTTGAGAGAAATAAAACTCAATGAATTTAAGGGTGTCTGTGAAACTCAGCCTGTGGACTGGGACGCCAGCGGACATTTTTCAACCCCGGTCAATGTTGATATAAACAGTGAAGATCCTTTTCAGGTTAAACGTTGTGGTGGATTTTTGACGGCATTAAAAGACCATAATGACTGGGATAATATTGTTTTCCTGAATTCAACCAGCAAGGCCAGATTGGCATTTTTTATTCGAGAGATTATTTCAGAAACCAGCATACCCAAATAACCGCTAAATTCAACAAGTCGAGCCAGTCCAGGAAACTCGTTTTGTAATCAAAAATCAACGCCCACTCGGCTGACTTTAGGTTTTCTCTTGAAAATCACAACTGCTGCATAAGTATGCTTTGTACAAAAAATGCGGATTAAAGTACTGACAATCTATCTGGCTTGTTACATTCAGTATCATTCTAAACAGTTTCCTTAACATTATTAAACGTCTCACCTCACCTAACTTCCTATGATATTGCGTTGATTCATTTTGGCTTAAGTCAGGTTAGATTAGATTACAAACCTGACTGAGTACAGCAACCTCGTTTGATGATACCTAGTCTTTTTTTTGCAAATTCCCAATAATAACAATTAGCATTTTTGGGTGGATAATCTTTAAGATTAGTTCAGTGGAAGGGGTGTGACTGTCAATGAGTGATACTGATACTCTTTTAAGAAACAAATGAATTTAGGATTATGCCCATGATAAACATTTTGCACTTTTTCTGTCCGCGCCGTGCAGTCTCATCAGCAATACTCCTGTCTTATTGCAACAGCCAATCCCTGTCAATGAGTGCCGGATCCTGCGTTCTTCTATTAATTCAACAGGTTATCTATTTTTAACTTCAGCCTCTTTAAGATTTGGCGTTGATAACTTCAACTAGCGAATCGAAATACCAACTGTACAAAATAAAAAGAATTAATAACAGATGGTGAGCATCATCCAGATAATATTATTGCCAAAGGACGAAACAACATGACTTTAATTAATAATGAAACCAAAATCCAACGAAACCCGAAAATGATAAGCCGATTTATTTTGGGCCTGATTGCGTTGATGTTATTAGTTCAGCCCAGTTTTGCAGAGGGTTTAATGGACTATAAACGTTATTATTCACAAAACGCTTTTAGTGTATCCAAAGTCAATGATCTGGTTTATGGCAGAGGCATCACCAACTATTACCTGTATAGCGGCAGCGGTTCGAAGGCGGTAAAAAGTAATTACAATCTCGTCACCCGGATTCCGCTGACGCTGGATTTATATAAGCCAGATACCGCTTCAAAACCCGGCAAGCGTGCTGTTTTGATCCTGATCCCCGGTGGCGGTCGAACAGGTTGTCTGGGCGTTACCCGTTGCAACTTCAAAACAGAAAAGCAAAGTGGCCTGTATTCAAGCACGGCGTATTATATTTCCCAGGAAGGCACCAACTACAACGAGACCGCTGAAACCAATGCCCGCCATTACGCCCAGGGCGGTTTTGTGGTGCTGGCGCTGAATACACGCTATACATATCATGACAAACGTTATAAAAGCGGCCCAACCCACCGCTGGTTTAAATCGAACGGCAGCACATTACTCAATGCCGGCAGTGCGCATTTAGAGAATTTGGTGG
>JAHEKD010000232.1:1470-5122 GCA_024638545.1 Gammaproteobacteria bacterium | reverse complement strand
CCTCGACATCGTGTCAACGATGCCTGCGGGCCCTTGTGCCGGCACATATGCTGATAACATAATGCCGGCCTTTGGTCGTAAAACCCATACAGGCCGCATCCTTTAACCGTCTCGCTACGAATTCCGGTGAGAAATGCGTCTAGGTCAGGATCTCCTGTGCGGTAATTTATATCATCGATTGTGTTGTCATTGCCAGACGCGTAACATCCGGTGCCCTCGACTATGAGGCTCGAAATTTCCGAATAAAAAGCTTACCGAGCCGGTTTCTCTAAAAACGGGTGTCTATTTTCTGTTAATCCCGTTAAAATCCGGACCTAGGCGCCCGTAGCTCAGTTGGATAGAGTATCTGGCTTCGAACCAGGTGGTCGGGAGTTCGAATCTCTCCGGGCGCGCCATATAAAACCACATCTCTATCAGTAGTCAGACTTGATTAGCGGAGCTGATTGCAATAATTCCAGGAAAGCATATTTAATGTCACCCGCTAAATCATTCTCTATTTCAGACAATATAAAGGGACAGAACACGATTGCCGTGATGCGGTTATGGTTCAGATCTGATTTTGATTTTAAACTCTGACTCTCAATTTAATTCTCCGGGTGTGTCATGATCCCAGTCATGGATTATTTCGTTTATGAGTTCGACAACCTCAGGGTCATCGGTATTGATCGATTTAATAACATCCAGTGCACCAGGGCCTCCAACCAGTTCGAGCAAATTGACAATATCGGTGGTTAACTCGGGTGACTGATTAATCAGGGGCACAAGCTTTGGAATTAAAAAATCACCAAACGCCGTGACTGTCTGAACAGCCTGCTGTACGACTTCCTCATCTTCAGAACTGACAGCAGTGATAACCCGTTCGATTGACACTCTGTCTTCACCGAGCTTCCAGCAGGCATACATGCCGGCTAACGCGATAATGTCGTCTTTGTCATCAGCCAGCTTCCGCAATCTTGGCAGAGCTTCAGCAACTTTACCCTGTCCCAGTTTAATTGCGGCAACAGCACGTGCGTGCCTGTTTTCACTCTCCAGTAATTCAAGCAGTTCGGCAGTCGATTCGGCACACATATTTCTACCACGGAATACCGATAAATTTGGCTAATTTTTCCTTACGCCATACATCCGGCTCATGAGAAGCGGAGTGGCCGCTGGCTTTAAGTTTTTTTTCGTTGACCTGGGCAAGATTAAACCATTGTCCACCGTGGGCAATGGCGACAACCGGATCGAATGATGCCTGAATATTGTAAGCGGCACCTACATTAGCCCATTTGGCAAAGTAGTCTTTTCGCACTGGCGGGCTGAGCATAATCAAGCGGTCAATGACAACATCTTTCTGGGTGGCCAACATGGCCACATTGGCCCCATGGCTGTGTGCGAAAATATTTATTTTCTTTGCAGGGTGCCCCTGCAGCCAGGACTTCAGTGCGGTCGCCGCCTGGCGCCTTTTACCGTCCCGGTTTTTTCCCGACCACTTGAACTGATCAGTCTGGCCATATAAATCATCACGACCCAGTTCAGTTTTAACATATTGAAAAAAGTTACCACCCGGTCTCCACCACTTACCGTTTGAGGCAAATGTTCCATGAATTATAATAGTGATCTCTTCATCCGGTGGCGGTTTCCTGCCTCTCGAAACGCGACGTCGCTGGGCCGTTGCGGTAATTTCAATCTGGCCATCGCCCCATTCATCAAGGTTATCCATCGACAGACCGTTTATACGGCCGAGTGCAAGCCTGGCTGCCAGGTAGAGCTCCTCTCCCGCATCACCCATGGTTTTAGACTGCGCGAGAATAGCTTCCAGATCGTGCTCATGGTAGTTATCACCCGTCATTTCGTAATAGGCATCCATGATCCCAACCTGAAGAAGGTGGCCGGCATCTGTCAATGCATCATCCATCACCATGATTGCCTCATCGGGCAAATCAGGCGTTAAACTTAAAATTTCGACAACTTTTTGAGCATCGCTCTTTTTGCTTTTCAGGATTGCCTTCAGGCGCGCGAGTGATTTATTAGCCGGCATCTTTTCCTCCGTATTAGCTGGTTTTCCGGATACAACTTATCATACTGCAAGTAAAAAAGTGAAATAGTTAACAATTTTAGTGATAGACACCATTGCTATTGCTTTGGCCGGTCTAAAAAATAGACGAGGATGTGATAGAGTTTATCCAACATCAACCTCATGCCCAGATCAGAGGTATCCGGTAACTCCATCCTGGCCCGGGGCAGTATTACGGCCGTTATGAAACCAACATGCGTACAGATGCGTAAATAAAATTAAATTAAGATAGACTTCAATCTAACCTGAGCCTGAACCGTCATTCAAATGGCTGCACTTTCAGCAAAAACGTGATATGAAATTTCAAAGACAAGCAAGATGAGTGAATACACGGGAGCTGTCGTTGAATATCAGTGATCAGGCAAAAGGTATTCTTATTACGGTCTGTGCCGTGCTTATCATCAGTCCGGACAGCCTGATCATTAGATTGCTTGATATGAATCACTGGACGCTGCTGTTCTGGCGGGGGCTGTTCGTATCAACCGGAATGACAGTTTCACTGACAATATTTTACCGTCAAGACACGCTTCAGCAATTTCACAAAATCGGTAAATCCGGGCTGATATTGATAGCTCTGTTTACGTCATCGACATTATTTTTCGTTCTTGCATTAACGTATACAAGTGTGGCAAATACCCTGGTCATCATTGCGACAGCACCAATTTTTGCCGCCATCCTAAGCCGGGTAATATTGCGTGAGTCGATCACTATGTTTACAGCACTGACCATACTGATCGTGCTGGCTGCGATCACCATGATTGTATCAGACAGTTATCAGAGCGGGACCTTACTGGGCGATACATACGCAATGGGCACGGCCATTTGCATCGCGGGAGGTTTTGTCACAACCCGTCGCAGCAAGCACATCAATATGATTCCCGCAATTGCCCTTAGCAGTGCACTGACCGCGTTTATAGCATTGCTGGCTGCCGACTCTATCAGCATCAAGTCTGCCGAGTTTAATTTACTTGTTGTTCTCGGGCTGATATTAACGCTGGGTATGGGATTACTGATTATTAGTCCGCGATATATATCAGCGCCGCAAGTCAGTCTATTGATGCCTTTGGAAACAGTCTTTGGCACGCTGCTGGTATGGGTGATCGTGGGAGAACCGCTATCATTAGCGACAGCGGGCGGTGGTTCAATTATTATCCTCTTTCTGACGCTTCATTCATATCATTCAATTCGTTATGCATGATGCCCGCGTGCCCGCCGCGACAGAATAAGCTGAATTAGGTTAATCACTGTCTGAGCAATCTGGCTTCAGTGAGCGTAATCAAATATACATTTAAATTGTCTTCGGTTATATTCACATGGTTTAATCCGATTCGCCGGCAGGAGGGCCTGTAATTAAACTTTAGTTTAATCAATACCCGTGGATTTTATGAGCGAGACGAATAGCAGTTTCAGGCTTGTCAGGGTGAATGTAAGAGGACCATGATCAGTAAAACCTTTGCAACAACACGAATTAGACAATGACTAAACCCAAGATTTCTTCAATCAACCAGTTTTTTAAACTCGAATCAGCAGCTGGCATTCTCCTCATGATGGCTGCGGCACTGGCAATCGTCTTTGCAAATACGCCCCTGAGCGTCT
>JAHEKD010000232.1:0-1460 GCA_024638545.1 Gammaproteobacteria bacterium | reverse complement strand
TCAGATAAGCGCAGCATCATATTACCTGCAATTGGTGCCTTTGGTGGCATGCTGGTACCCGCTTTGATTTACACCTATTTTAATTATGATGACCCTATAGCTATGAAAGGCTGGGCCATCCCGGCCGCCACGGATATTGCTTTTGCGTTAGGCATTCTATCACTTCTGGGCAGCCGTGTACCCATTACACTGAAAGTGTTCCTGACATCGGTCGCAATATTTGACGACCTTGGTGCTATTATCATAATTGCACTTTTTTATACCGAGAATATTTCGACTTACGCACTTGGCGTCGTGATGGTTTGTATCGTTGCGCTTGTTGTTTTGAACAAGCGAAATGAAGAGTCCAAAAGCCTCTATTTTGCACTTGGTGCCATCATGTGGGTGGCGATGCTGAAATCGGGTGTTCACGCTACTTTAACCGGCGTCATTTTGGGGATGTCAATTCCTTTGAAATCGAAATCAAATCCGGATTATTCGCCGCTAAAGTCCCTGGAACACGATTTACATTCGCTTGTTGCATTTTTTATTCTGCCCGTATTTGCATTTTCAAACGCTGGCCTAAGTCTCTCGGGCCTTTCAGTTCAACAGTTATTTCACCCTGTACCGCTGGGCATCGCCACAGCTTTGTTCATCGGCAAACAGTTAGGCGTATTTGGTATGTGCTGGCTGGCGATCAAATTGAAAATTGCGCAACTTCCAGGGGGAATGAGCATGCAATCGCTCTATGCAACTGCGTTACTGTGCGGTGTCGGATTCACGATGAGCTTATTTATCGGTTCGCTTGCATTTGAGGAGACCAGTGTAAATCTTTTATTTGATGAACGGCTTGGAATCATTATTGGCTCACTGCTATCAGGAACGGCAGGTTACCTGGTATTACGAAAATGTCTGCCACCAGAGTCAGGATAAAGGTCGCGTTGCCGCGTGGCTCTGCTTTAAAAGGAATCTTGTGAGTGATTTTTCAGGCGCTGGCAGGGTGTAGTTGACCTAAAAAGATACGACCTCACTATTAACGGATCGCCTAAAAAGTTGATTTCAGGAATTTATCCGCATTATGCAGGTGAGCGTTTAGCTTTTCATCCTCCATCTTCTCGACCATTGCGCACATCATTGCCCAGCGCGGGTTGGTTTTCAATCGCTCACGATGCTTCCAAATCCAGCGCCAGTAGAGGCCATCCCAGATCTGGCACCATTCACCAGTATTGTTATAGCCCATCTTTTTCAGGTATGCGGATCCGGAAAAGTAGGGCTTGGTAGTGATCAGGCCGCCATCGGCATTCTGGCTCATCGCATAAACGTTTGGCACCATTACCCAGTCGTATGCATCAATAAAAAACGCCATAAACCAGTCATATATGTCATCAGGCTTGATTTCGCACAGGAACATGAAACCGCCTAACACCATCAGTCGCTCTATGTGATGACAGTATCCTGTTTTTAATAAACGCTTAATGACG
>JAHEKD010000231.1 GCA_024638545.1 Gammaproteobacteria bacterium | reverse complement strand
CTTGTGCCAAACAGGGCGGTGATCGTTTGCAACCAACGAGTTTGCACACCTTTAAGTTTTAGTATTATCCAGATAATCAGCGCGTACAGAGCAACCTGTGTGAGAGCGAAGAGGACGATCTGATTGCTGGATTCTTTACTCATACTCGCGAGGATGGTAGCGCCGATAATCAACGCGCTTGAGATAATCATCCATTGTTTACCGGCAGGCAAATCCTGCGGCTTGGCTTTGAAAAAGCATATTTTCAACAGTGTTTCAAAAAAAGCAAGCATTATGTGTCCACCGATTCTCAAGCGCAATTGTAGCTGAAACGTGAATAAAATACTTAAATCAAATCATAAATACATCACCACACGGTCACAGTGGAATGAGATCGCCGGTTGTTTTGAACGATGCCGCTGGCTGGGGCTGGATACAGAATTCATGCGGGAGAGAACCTATTACCCACAACTGTGCCTGGTGCAATTGGCCTGTGAGGAAATGTCGGTCTGTCTTGATCCGCTGAGTTTTGATTTTTCGGACATTATTTCAAGATTATTAGCTGAGCAGCGAACTGTCAAAATCCTTCATTCTGCCTCCCAGGATATAGAAGTGCTTGGGCAATATTGTGACATGCAGATTAATAATCTGTTTGATACGCAGTTAGCGGCTGAATTTTCCGGGTTGGAACCTCAGATTGGTTACGCAGCGCTGGTTCAGAGCCTGATCGGCATTGAACTGCCGAAGTCTCAGACAAGAAGCAATTGGGCAAAACGCCCGTTAAGTTCGAAGCAAATCGAATACAGTATTAACGATGTTGCTTATCTGAAATCGCTTTATGACCAGTTATGCAGATTACTCAATGAAAAATCACTCGTCGACTGGTTCGAGGAAGAACAGGGCAACGAACTCGAGAGAATGCTGAGTTTTCAAGTAACGCCTGAAAACGCATACATGAATTTTAAAGTCTCACATCGATTAAGTTCGCAGGCTCAGCAGCTTGTAAAAGCAGTTGTTAACTGGCGTGAGAAAATAGCGCAGGAAAAGGACAGGCCAAAATTCTGGATAATCAAAGACAAGACGGTCACTGATATCGCTCAGAATATGCCTGGTAGTTTGAAGGAACTGAAAACCATTGTGGCTGAAGATATACGATTTAATAAAAAATATCTGGCACAATTATATGGCCTCGTTGAAAAATTCAGACATCAGGGTGATGTGGATGCCGTTTGGTTAAATAGCGGTAAGCTATCTGAAGCACAAAAACAGCAAATAAATAGTCTGCGCAAACTCATAATGATTAAATCTGAGCAATACAGAATTCCGTCAACCCGTCTGGGCACGCGTAAAGACATGGTCGAATTCGTGCAAACGGGTCAGGGGCGGCTTGCGCAGGGATGGCGGGCACAGCTGCTGAAGCAGTAAATAATTCCGAAATTATTTGGGTGTGAGCAGGTACATCCTGCCTGTCTGATTCATGTTTCCCGCTAGAAATTCTGCCTGCTCTCCTCGACCAAAAAACAGATCAGCCCTGATTCGGCCTTTAATTGCCGCCCCGGTATCCTGAGCGAAAACCAATTTTTGAAAAACCTCGGGTTGATCTTTCGAGGGCAGGGTTGTGTCGAGCCAAATGGGACTGCCCAGAATGACCTGTTGTGGATCAATGGCAATACTGCGCATGGGTGTGAGAGGTACATTGAGTGAGCCCCGCGGCCCAGACTCACTAAGGTTTAATTCAGATAGCTTGAAGTATATGAATCGCCTGTTTTTGCGCATAACATCGACGGCCTGATCCGGATTGTCAATCAGCCACCGTTTTAATGTCTGCATGGAAATTTCACCTTTGCGCATGACGCCCCGATTGGCAAGTACTTTACCAATAGATGTGTATTCATGATCATTATTGCCAGCATAGAGCAGAGATTTGAGCGTGCCGTCTTTAAACTTTATCAGGCCGCTGCCCTGAATATGGAGGAAAAACAGATCATAGGGGTTATTGGTCCAGGCAATGATATGCTGTTTAAATGCCTGGGGATTCTCAGTAATTTCCTGCCTTGAGAGCGTCCGTACAGAGGCTGATGCGGGCATACCGTATATTGGGTAACGATAGTCATTATCCGCTAGCATGCTGCCTGCCAGCACGGGCTCATAGTAGCCGGTTATGATCCCGCTGGCGCTGCCGTCAGCATCTAAAATGGGTGTAATTTTAAAATTCTGTTCAAAAAATGTGCGAATGGCACGGATGTCCCCGGCATCAACCTCCATGGAGCTGATGCAAACGTTGCGCCACTGCCTTAACTTTCGTATTGTTAGTGCGGTGCAGGATTTTTGCCAGCTGCTCCAGGCATGGCTGAGACTGTCCTGCTGCCACCCCGGCAGTTTGGCTAATGTGAACTCGTCAGCAGCCAGTAAGGGTGAGTACAGGTAAATAACCAGGCCCAATATGGTGAGTCTTTTTGGAATCACAATGTTTTAAAAGGGTGCTGGCAATGAATTTAGATTCATTGGCAATTCAGGCTGTAAAACTATAATTTTCAAGTTTAGCATGTTTATCAGCGTCTGCTGACGGCTTAAATGCGCAAACTTGAATTATATCTTACTGATTGAAAAACGCTGCGGGCACACATAATGGGCAAATTAATCACCATAAGTTTAATACTCTCCGCTATAGTATATAGCGCGAGCCCGACACTGCATGCGCAATCAAAATCCAAGTTGAAATCCATGCCGACAAAAGAAAAAGCTGTCCACCATGTCAAACAGGAAACCGGTGGGCGCATTCTCGATGTCAAACAGCGATCCCTGGAGTCAGGTGCCAATGTCTGGCGGGTTAAATTTTTAAAGGAAGGCCGCATCCAGTTTATGGACGTCGCACCTCATACTTTTACAGAATAATTTAATTCCAGGATTTTATTCATTCAAAGGAAACCCTTATGCGTGTATTAGTTATTGAAGATGAGCAAAGTTTACGAAATCAGCTTGCTCAGAAACTAAGAGAATCGGGTTACGTTGTCGATACAGCCGATGATGGTGAAACCGGCCTGTACTATGCTCGCGAGTATCCAATTGATGTTGCCATCGTTGATATAGGTTTGCCTGTAATCAGTGGTGTGGATCTCATCAAGACACTGCGAACCGAAGGCTACAGTTATCCCGTACTAATCCTTACCGCGCGCTCGCGCTGGCAGGAAAAAGTTGAGGGGCTGGAGGCCGGTGCAGACGATTATATGGTTAAGCCATTTCACATAGAGGAACTGCTGGCTCGCCTTCGTGCGCTGGTTCGCCGTGCGGCAGGCGTTGCAGACTCGGTTGTTCGTTGCGGTGAGATCGAGATGGATACACACTCCCAGGCTGTTTCCGTATCCGGTAAACAGCTGGATTTAACCGCATACGAGTATCGCCTGTTACAGTACCTAATGCTGAATACCGGCAAGGTCATTTCCAAGTCCGAGCTGACAGAGCATATCTACGAAGAAGATGCTGAGCGGGACAGTAACGTCATCGAAGTTTTCATCGGGCGCCTGCGAAGGAAGCTGGATCCGGAAAATCTTATACAGCCAATTGAAACTTTACGTGGCAGAGGTTATCGCTTCAACATCCCTTTCTCCTGATCTTTCTAAAGTTGCAGCTATCCCTACGAAAACGCTTATTTCTCTCCGCATTTATTGTTCTAATCTGTTTTCTGGGTGTTACCGGAATTGCCCTGGATAAAGCCTACCGCGACAGTGTGCTAACCTCGCACCGAGAGGCACTGGTTGGCTATCTCTACGCCTTTCTGGCTGCTTCGGATGTCAATGAAAACGGCATGTTAAATGTAGCTAATAATCTTCTGGAACGGCGTTTTTCATTACCTGGTTCCGGTTTGTATGCATCGGTCATCAGTTCTGAAACATCGAAACATATTTGGAAATCGCCATCTTTGCTCGGCGTTGAATTACCTGATATACCCATGCTTAAAACCGGCATCATGTCATTTTCGCAACAGGAAAATGACAACCGGGAAGGCTATTTCATCCTGAATTTTGGTGTGGCCTGGCAGGTTAACAATGACTTCAATCGATATGTGTTTACCATCGCTGAGGACCTGCAGCGCTACCAGGGAGAAATAAACAGCTATCGAAAAACGCTCTGGTTCTGGCTGGCTACCCTGGCGATTTTCCTGCTGCTCGTGCAGGGCCTGGTTGTCCACTGGGGATTGCGTCCACTTCGGAAAGTTGCGGGTGAGATTCGTGCGATTGAAAGCGGTGAAATAAATTCGTTAAGTGGAAAATACCCCAAGGAATTAGCCCACCTGACTAATAGCATAAATGATTTAATTCGTAATGAACGCAATCATCTTGTTCGTTATCGAAATACCCTGGGTGATCTGGCGCACAGTCTTAAGACGCCGTTAGCCGTGCTTCAGGGCTATTTTGAACAAAACAAGATTTCAGGCATTTCTGCGGATACAGTTTTCGAGCAGGTCTGGCGGATGCAGGAAATTGTCGATTATCAGCTTCAAAGAGCCGCTGTTTCCGGCAAGCAAACGTTTAACAAGCCAATTCTCATAAAACCCGTTGCAGATCAGTTGCACAGAGCCTTAAACAAGGTATACATGGATAAACATCTTCGTTCCGAGCTCTACATTGACGACAAGGCATGTTTTTCCGGTGAAAAGGGTGATTTAATGGAAGTCCTGGGCAACGTCATGGACAATGCCTATAAATGGGCAAATTCAATAATCAAAGTGGATGTGTCTAAATCGACTGCAGACGGAGAACGACGCTCCACAATAACGATTACGGTCGAAGACGACGGACCGGGAATCGATCACGATAAAATCAAATGGCTGACACAGCGCGGCGTGCGGGGCGATGAGCGAGAGGGGCCACCCGGCCAGGGTATTGGGCTTGGTGTGGTACGCGAAATTGTCGAAAGCTATTCGGGAACGCTGGATTTTACCAAGAGTGAATTGGGCGGCTGCAAGGTGATCATTCAATTCCAGGCCTATTAGTGAATATTTGCGTCCGCACGCGCTGCGTGCACTGCATTTATTTCGCCCTGCAAAGCGCTGCGCGGACGCGGTCATGTCAATGACCATTGCCCTGATATAAAGCATTTGTATATGGTTGTTTTTTTAATGAATTTCGGCTTGTGGGCTTGA
>JAHEKD010000230.1 GCA_024638545.1 Gammaproteobacteria bacterium | reverse complement strand
CATTGATTATGCGCAGGAGCATTTCAGCGCTGATTCCAGATTCAAGGCTTTCAAGTCAAGCTTTGCTAGATTAGACCAGCTTCTCAGTTCAGTATTGGCCGAAGATAAGCTGGATGGCGCGTTATTTGATTTGGGTGTTTCATCACCTCAGCTGGACCAGCCTGAAAGGGGCTTTAGTATTCGCCGGCAAGGTCCTCTGGATATGCGTATGGACCAGTCTGGCGATGAATCAGCTGCAACCTGGTTAGCGAATGCAGACATGCACGAACTCATTAGGGTATTCAGGCAATACGGTGAAGAGCGATATGCCGGACGAATAGCAAAACAGATTATCGCAGTTCGTGATCAATACCCCATTGAGACAACCCGGCAGCTCTCAGATTTGATTTGTGAGACTGTACCGACAAGAGAGAAAGGCAAGCATCCTGCTACGCGTGTCTTTCAGGCTATTCGGATCCGCATTAATCAGGAGTTGACGGAACTGCAGTTAATGCTGCCCATGATTCTCGAGTGGATAAAACCTAAAGGACGTTTAGTCGTTATCAGTTTCCACTCGCTGGAAGATCGAATAGTCAAACGCTTCATGCGCACGGCCGCAAAAGGTGATGATTATCCGCCTGACCTTGCGATAACCAGGGATATGCTTAATCCTGCTATCAAGCTTGTCGGCAGGGCAATACGACCTTCAGACGATGAAGTGATTCGAAATCCAAGATCAAGAAGTGCGGTGCTGCGAGCGGCGGAAAAACTGGAGCAAAATCCATGAACCGGGCCTTGCTTTTAGCCGGGATCATTTTATTGGCCAGTTCTATGACACTAACCTATGTGCGACATTTAAATCGTACAGTGTTTGTTCAGGAGCAAACCATTGCCTCCCAGCGTGATGAACTAAATATCGAATGGCGAAAGTTATTAACCGAGCTGGCCACCTGGTCGGTTTTACGAATTGAGAACAAGGCTAGAATGGAACTCGACCTGGTTGTGCCTACTATCGAGCAGACGCAATTCGTTTGGACAGGTGATACGCACGATGGGTAACCTGAATCGTCGCGTATATACACAGCAATGGCGTTACAGCCTGGTGATTTTTGGATTGATGTTTACTTTTTCGCTGTTGGCGGCAAGGGCATTTTACCTGCAGGTTGTGGGCAAGGATTATTTACAGGCGCAGGGCCAGGCTCGCTATGTTAGAGAGGTCACGGTTAAGGCCAACCGCGGCCGCATCCTGGACCGCAACGGGCAAACACTTGCCGTCAGCACACCTGTGGATTCAGTTTGGGCAAACCCAGAGGAATTTACAAGCGCCGTGCATCAATGGCCTGAGCTGGCGCAAAGCCTTGATATCAATATAGAAGAAATTCGGCAGAAGGCGGAAAAGTATAAAAACAAGGAGTTCATGTATCTGAAGCGTCATTTGCCACCGGTAGAGGCGCAAAAAATCATGAGCTTAAATATACCGGGTGTAAACCTGCAGCGCGAATACCGTCGATTTTATCCGGCCGGTCCGGTCGCCTCACACGTGATTGGATTCACCAACATTGATGAATTTGGTCAGGAGGGGGTCGAGCTTGCCTACAACAAGCACTTGACCGGTAAGGATGGACTAAAACGCGTGCTCAGAGACCGAGTGGGTAATACCGTTGAAAACATTGAGAATATCGAATCTGCAGTAGATGGAAAAGATTTACACCTGAGTATTGATGCACGATTGCAGCACCTTGCACATCGACACCTGAAGTCGGCCGTGGTTGAGCATAAGGCCCTGGCGGGTACAGCAGTTGTACTTGATGCCAGGACCGGTGAAGTGCTGGCGATGGTTAACGAGCCGAGTTTTAATCCTAATAATCGCAAGGATTTTGACAGCGACAAGTTTAGAAATCGAGCCGTCACAGACATGCTGGAACCCGGCTCGACGACAAAGCCTTTCACGGTGGCCATGGGTTTGGAGAGTGGCCGATTTCATCCGGACACACTCGTTGATACAGCACCTGGCTACATGCGTGTCGGTAACCGGACGATCAGGGACACGCATAACTATGGATTAATTGATGTATCACACGTCATCATTAAATCCAGTAATGTCGGCGTGACCAAAATTGCCATGAGTTTTCCTGTGACCAAATTGCGTACTCTGCTGGCAGAACTTGGTTACGGCCGGTCAACGCATTTAGGCTTGCCCGGCGAAATTAACGGTATTTTACCCGACCGAAAAAAATGGCGACCCATTGAGCATGCCACCATATCGTACGGCTATGGGTTTGCAGTTACACCTGTGCAGATTGCGCGTGCTTACACGGTTCTGGCCTCTGGCGGCAGACGCCTGCCGCTGAATATTCTAAAACAGGAAAAAATACCTGAAGGATTGCAGGTAATCGCGCCCGAGGTTGTCGCCCAGGTCAGAACAATGATGAAAAATGTCGTTTCCAGCAAGGGTACTGCAAGGCGTGCACAGATGGAGAAATATTCGGCTGCCGGAAAAACCGGAACTGCGCACAAGCTGATTAACGGACGATATTCAGAAGACAGGTACACCTCGGCATTTGCCGGGTTTGCACCCGCTGAAGACCCCAGGTTGATCATGGTCGTTGTCATCGATGATCCACGTGGAGAGCATTATTATGGCGGCCGTGTGGCCGCACCTGTTTTCAGCAGGGTTATAGCGGAGTCCCTGCGTTTAATGAATGTGCCACCGGATAAAATTGAAATGACAGCTCAGGCGGCCGATAAAAAGATCCCGGCAGAAAAAAAATCATGATCAGCTTATCGCCCAGGTTGCCAGATCTGCTTGAAGGCATGGTTGCATCGAATCCGCCGTCTGTGCCGGTTAACAATTTCAGTCTTGACAGTCGCAAGGTTAAGCATGGTGATGTGTTTGTCGCTGTCAAAGGTGCAAGCTGTCACGGCACCCAGTTTATTAACGCCGCAATCAAAAACGGTGCCAGTGCTGTTTTAGTCGATACAGCGGCACCAATAAATCCATCACAGTATTCAGTTCCGGTGATTAAGCTTACAGATTTACAGCTCAAGCTGGCCACCCTGGGTGACCGTTTATATGCGGACCCTTCGGCACATCTAACCCTGATTGCTGTCACCGGCACGAATGGTAAGACAACCTGCGCACATTTAATTGCCCAGGCCCTTGAACAGCTTGGTGTCTCAACTGCGATTATAGGCACGGCCGGGCAGGGATTACTCAATAATCTTGTTTCATCCTCCCTGACCACGCCGGACGTTTTTGAATTACGTCGTTTGCTTGCGCAGTTTGCAGGCTGTGGCGTAGAGGCCGTTGCCTTTGAGGCCTCTTCGCATGGCCTCAAGCAGGGTCGCCTGGATGGGCTCAAGCTTGACCTGGCCGTTTTCACGAACCTGTCTCATGATCATCTTGATTATCACGAGGATGTGCCTGCTTATGCAAATGCAAAACTGAAATTATTTCAATTTCCCGGTTTGCGCAAAGCGATAATGAATGCAGATAATCCACTTGTCGATAACTTCGCAAGTCAAACCACGGCCAGGGAAATCCTCTATTTCGGTGAATCGAAAACGGCTGATGTCAGGCTGGCCGAGGTTAAGTCGCTGGAAAACGGTTTGTACCTGTGTGTGCAAACCGGAAGGGGTCGGTACGAATTTCAAAGCCGCCTGATTGGGCGAATCAATGTTGAGAATCTACTCGCGGTATTTACAACCCTGCTGGCATACGGACATGATGAACAAAGTATCGTTGAAGTGTTGCCCAATCTGGCCAGTGTGCCGGGGCGTATGGAAGTATTCGGTGGCCAGCACCCACTACCAATGGTTATTGTAGATTATGCACACACGCCTGATGCCCTTGAAAAGGCACTGCTGTCTGTGAAGGACCACCTGCGGGGTCGTCTAATTTGTGTCTTTGGTTGCGGAGGTGACAGAGACAGGGACAAGCGGCCTAAAATGGGGAAAGTGGCACAGGCGCATGCTGATCTATGCGTGATCACGGATGATAATCCTCGCCATGAGAAATCAGCTGATATTATCGCCGATATTACCGCCGGAATGTCCCGGGCGGCCAGGGTCATCAGCAATCGACCGCAGGCGATAAAGTGGGCGATTGATGAGGCAAATGAAATTGATATTGTATTAATTGCAGGCAAGGGTCATGAGACCACCCAGCAAATTGGCGACGACTTCATTGAAATGAGTGACCGTACGCTTGTCAGTCAGTTTCTGGAGGCGTTGAGGTGATGTCATTATCGACGCTGGCAAAATTCGCAGGCAGTGATTTTCAGGGCTGCGATCGCGGCATTACAGGCGTGTCTATCGATACTCGCACGATTGAAAAAGGCCAGCTATTCGTCGCCATAAAAGGTGAGCACTTTGACGGGCATGATTTTGTATCTTTTGCCCAGCAAAAAGGTGCTGCTGCGGCGATGGTGAGTGAAAACGTGAATACTGAACTGCCGTGTCTTAAAGTCGACGACACATTATCGGGACTGCAGTTGATGGCGGCAAGCTGGCGTGATCAATTCAACCTGCCGATTGTGGCTGTTACCGGAAGCAACGGTAAAACGACCGTTAAAGAATTGATCGGCTCAATTTTGACCGTGCACTGCAAGGATGTACTGGTTAACAGCGGTAATTTAAACAACCACCTCGGCGTGCCCTTAACGCTTTTAAGGCTAAACCCTACACATAAGTGCGCGGTCATTGAGATGGGCATGAACCATCCGGGTGAAATTAGAAGGCTAACCCGGCTTGCCCGTCCTGATGTGGCGCTTGTCAATAATGCCATGCTGGCGCACGTCGAAGCATTTGATTCGGTTATCGATGTCGCAGCTGCGAAAAGTGAAATCTTTGAGGGCCTCCCCCCGCATGGTGTTGCCGTATTGAACGCAGACGATCCTAACTATGCGTTTTTTAAAAAGCAGATTGGTTCACACCCGTATATCGATTTTGGTATCAAATCAACAGCCAGTGTAACTGCCAGATTCAGTTATCAGCATGATCACGTCAACCTTTGCGTCACGACACCAGTCGGAGAAATGGAGGTCAGGCTAAACCTGCTGGGGCAACACAATGCGATGAATGCACTGGCCGCGACGGCCTGTGCACTGGCGCTTGATGCAGACCTGGATTCAATTAAGAAAGGCCTGGAGATGGTCGAACCGGTAAGCGGC
>JAHEKD010000229.1 GCA_024638545.1 Gammaproteobacteria bacterium | reverse complement strand
GCCCGAGCCGTCGCCGGGAGCTTGATCGCGCTTGTTGTTCCGGCCAGATCGATTTGGTTCATATTGTTTTCTCTTACATTCAGTCCGCTGGCGAAAGGTGCGGGCCAGTGTTTATTAATGGCATAATCTGGCAGCGAAGTATAGCTTGATTTAAGTGCTTCTGCTATCGTCTGAGCCATGCCGGGAGCAACCAGATTTGAATATATTGACGCTTTACGCGGTTGGGCGATTTTAGCAGTCATCCTCGTACACGTCTGGATTTGGACGGGTGCAGACAGCGATTTTCTCAATCGCTTATCCGCCAGGGGCGCCTACGGTGTTCAACTCTTCTATATCATCAGCGCATACACCTTGCTATTGTCATTTAACCAGCGCCAAAACCAGAAGTCATTTTCACTGGGGCAGTATTTCACCCGGCGCTTTTTTCGCGTTGTGCCTTTGTTTTACCTGGCAATCCTTTTATATGCTCCAATGTGGCAGTTTGTCCCGCGGTACTGGATGCCAGACGGCATCAACAGCTGGCATTTTGTATCATCCATGACATTTTTACATGGCTGGCACCCGCTTTGGGTAAATTCCATCGTCCCCGGTGGCTGGTCCATGGCCGTGGAAATGACTTTTTACTGCCTGTTCCCATTACTGTGCCTGGGTATAACAACACTCAGGCGAGCGATGGTATTTGTTTTAGTGTCACTCTTGGCGGGGATGGTGCTTAGTCACTGGGCTTATCACTATTATTTGCCAGTGGTTCCACAACGATTTTCATACATTGTCAGCAATTTTGCATACATTTATATGCCCACGACACAATTATGCGTTTTTGCACTCGGATTCGTGCTCTATTTTCTTTTCAATAATAAACGCTATCAATCTCTCATAAAGCAAGCAGGCGGCTACTGCCTGATGGCCGCTGGCGTGCTGGTATTTGTCCTGATCTATTGGAGCCCGGTTTTTCTACCGGAATTTTTTGTTTTCGCCTGTGTTTTCACGCTATTACTCCCGGGATTTGCTGGCTGCGAGCTTCCACTGTTAGTCAATTCGCTTATCAATCGTATTGGCAGATTGAGTTACAGCCTTTATCTCTCGCACTTTGGGGTGATTTATTTGCTGAAAAAATATTTCAGTGATTATCTGATGTTCGAGAACAAAGATCTTTCACTATTAGTGTCATATTTTTCTGTTGTCCTCATCAGCCTGCTACTTTCGACGGTGTCCTATGAGCTAATCGAAAAACCGGGTATCGCATTAGGTAAACGCTTGATAAAATTCCAATGAACATAAAGGTATCTAAAGAGCATATGCGCGAAAATCTTAAACATCTGTTATTGCAAATAAATCAAAAAGGGCTCAGTTTTTTCCCATTAACCAGAATCAATGCCGTATCGATATATACGGCGGATTTTTACGAGAATTACGATTACGATATTGTTTTGCCGCGGCAGCGAGAAAAGCTGGTAAACATACTCAAACAGTTTGATTTTAAGCAAGTCTCCGGCCGGGTTATCACCAACAAAGATAAATCCGTTACTTTCGAGTTTGCAAAGCCCAACTTCACGCTCGGCGATGATCCCGCCGAAAAAACCGCCAGGCTATTACAGGCAAGGACAGAAAACCAGTCAAATTCACTAGTTGTGATTACGCCCACTCAGGCCCTGTTAATCTACCTAAAACAATTCTATGATCCTGTGAAGCTTGAACTGGAAACCAATGCACCCACACCTTTCATAGATGAAATGTCTGCATTGCTGTATGAACAGCCTGCTAACCTCGATAAGGTCAGGGAGTGGCTCGGTCCCAGTCAAAAAGACGATCTATTTGTTATGTTAAAACTAAAGTTGCGCCAGGCGCAGCGACAAGGTATCGAAGATCGACGCGAATTCAAGTTCAGGTCTTTGATCAGCGAGCGCATTGAGCTGCTAGAAAATTAATACAGAAAGGCTGGTAATCGACGATATTTCATGAAACAATATAAAGAAATCTTTATATACTTCCAATTTTATGAATATTCTTCAGCAACAGATCGAAGAAAAGGGATATTTGGTTGCCGACGGCGCGACCGGTACGAATTTATTTGCAATGGGATTAACCTCAGGCGACGCGCCGGAGCTCTGGAATGCTGATGAACCGGAAAAAATACGCGCGCTCTACAGATCCTTTATCGATGCAGGTTCCGACATTATCTTAACGAATTCATTCGGAGGTAATCGTTACCGATTGAAACTTCACGACGCACAATCAAGGGTACATGAGCTAAATTCACTGGCAGCTTCAATTGCACTGCAGGAAGCCAGCAAAGAATCACGTAAAGTCATTGTCGCCGGTTCAATGGGGCCGACAGGCGAATTAATCCAACCATTGGGCGCACTCTCAATTGAGGATTGCGAGGATGCATTCTTTGAGCAGGCAACCGCACTGGTCGAGGGTGGAGCCGACGTATTATGGATCGAGACCATGTCGGCGCAAAATGAACTGGAAGCGGCCATAAGGGGTGCAGAGCGTACCGGTCACCCCGTGGTTGCAACCATGAGCCTGGATACAAACGGCAATACAATGATGGGAATTTCACCAAGAGACCTGGTCAGAATATGTAACCAGCAGAATCTGGCGGCATTTGGGACAAATTGCGGTGTTGGCGCTTCTGAGGTAGTTGCAAGCATTGTATCGTCTAGCCAGGAAAATCCGCGCGCACCATTAATTGCGAAGGCGAACTGCGGGATCCCTGAGTTTGTTGATGGTGAGATCAGGTATAACGGTACGCCCGAGCTGATGGCTGACTATGCGGTCATGGTTCGTAATGCCGGCGCTCAAATTATTGGTGGATGCTGCGGAACGACTCCGGCTCACATTATTAGCATGAGATCAGCCCTTGACTCAACGCCGACGTCATCCGCGCCAACTTTAGAGATGATTGAGCAAACGTTAGGGCCTGTAACACCGGGTGCAAAATCGTGTTTACACGGTGAGGTTTCTGTTGCGCAAAATCAGGCGCAGGCTAAATCCACGCGACGTCGACGCCGATCAAAGGCCTGACCTGTTGATGTCGAGTCCTAAGTCGTGCCAGCTGCCAAAACTTGTTAAAAATCGGGTCGAGAGGGCTTGAGATCGTTCAAAATCCCTGTGGCGATAACTGTTTATCGATCGACGACCGTCAACTGGCTGAATGTAACTAAACTCTGTGTCAGAATACCGGACTGAATGATCCGGGTATTGCTATGAAATTTGTTTTTATTATGGACCCTCTGGATGAGGTAAAGGCGCACAAGGACACCTCATACTATTTAATGCTGGCGGCACATCAATACAACCATACAGTGCTTCACCTGGACCAGGGTGATCTTTACCTTCAGCATGACCGTGTAATGGCAACTGTAACGATAGTTGATGTCCATGAAAATCATGATCAACCCTTCACTGAACATGACAAGCAGCAGATTAATCTTGCGGATGTTGACGTCATTTTTATTCGCACTGATCCACCATTTGATCGACGCTACTTTTATACGACGCTAATACTTGACTATCTGCCAGCGACGGTCAGGATTATCAATCGGCCGCAAACACTGCGCGACTGGAACGAAAAACTTGCCGCACTCTATTTTCCGGAATATACACCACCGACATTGATCAGTAATTCAATTTAGGAGATTGGCAGAATGCTTGAGCGTCATAACAGGCTTACCGTTAAACCGGTAGATGGGCATGGCGGGCAGGGCATTATATTCATTGAGCAAGATGATAGTGACTGGCAGGACAGGGTGCGCCACTTAACGCAGGACCAGTCACACTGGGTGGTCACACAAGAGTACCTTGCAGCAGCGTCACAGGGAGATAAACGTATCTTACTGGTTAATGGTGAACCGATTGGCGGTATTTTGAGAGTACACGCACACGGCTTAGAGCTAAATAATCTAGATGCCGGCGGATCCGCTCATGCTTGTGAACTTGATACCAATGATCTGAAAATATGCTCGGCAATAAAAACAGATCTAATTGAAAAGGGCGTGTTTTTCTGCGGGATCGATGTTATCGGTGGCAAGCTAATCGAAATTAATGTCACCAGCCCTACCGGATTGCGCGAATTAACGCAATTCTCCGGTGTTAACCATCATCATAAAATTATTAAGCATCTTGAAAAAAGTGCACCCGCTACTTAGTTCGCCCAGGGGCTCTCGCCTGCTGATCGAAAAGCTCCTGTGATTCAACGGCCTCATCCTTGAGCCAGGCTATAAACTTCTGTACGCTGGGTTGATCCATCTTGCCTTCTGGAATTATCAGGTTATAGCAGCTTTCACCCTGAACATAAATATTAAATAATTTTATCAGGCGTCCGGCGATGAGGTCGTCAGCAACATGTGAGCTGCGGGCAAGTGCAATACCCTGGCCGTCGATTGAAGCCTGTAATGCCATACTTGAGTTTGGAAAATGTAATCCCTTCGGCAGTGTGTAGTCAGATACGCCTGCGGCAGTGAACCAGTCCCTCCATCTGGGTGCTGCATCAATGTTTAACCGTCTTAGCAAAGGCAAATCAAGCAAATCGACTGGTTTTTGTAATTTCCTGATATCATTTGCAAAAAATTCAGGGCTACAAACAGGAAAGGAGTAGCCGTTTAATAACGGGATGACGGTGTAATTGTCATGCTTTCCGTCGCTATAGAATATGGCAATATCAGCATCGTTGATTTCCAGTTTTCCTGGCGAGGGCATGGTAATAATCGTTACATCAATATCCGGGTTCTGATGTGAAAACTCGCCGAGTCTTGGTACCATCCATTTCAGGGCGAATGACTGGCTTAGAGTGAGCTTCAGGTAGCCCTCGTCGTGAATAGCGTCGATAGAGGATAGGGTGGAGGAGAGTTGTGAAAAGAAATCTTCAACAATGGGTACCAGTTTTGCAGCTTTTTCGGTCAGTTCAATACTGCGGCCGCTGCGTGTGAACAGTTTGAAGCCCCACAATTGTTCAATATGTTTTATCTGGTGGCTGATCGCACTTTGAGTGACGTGTAACTCCTTTGCTGCCTTTGTGTAGTTAAGGTGTCGAGCGGCTGACTCAAAGGCCCGCAGGGCAGCCATCGGTGGCAATCTGATCAATTTAAGCTGTCTCGATACATGAGTGTTTATTCATATATTGTATTAGAATTTTTCGTTTGAAATCAAAGGACTGGGTCATTAATAT
>JAHEKD010000228.1 GCA_024638545.1 Gammaproteobacteria bacterium | reverse complement strand
AGCCGCAGACCCTGTCGACGCGATCTTGCGGCGGTGGGACCGAGGGTTAGGGCGTGCGTTTCTCGATCTCCCATTTCCGCCAGTTTGAGAAAGCGTGAGAAATCAAAATAGGTTTCGAGAAGAGCCTCTTGAAAGGAGAGGTGGTCTCCCCGGCTGAGGCAGTGGTCAGCCGCTGGGAGAAAGGAACGAATGGCCGTTCCGAGACCGCGCGGTCGCGATTCAAGAAGGAGGTCTCCCCCATGGCGGCCTTCGTGCGGCCAGTGGTCTCGCAAAAGCGTCACCACGTTTTCGAGAGCGCGGCGGCCAGCACGGCGGCGGTAAGTTCACTGAAAAATTAATCGACGAGTTATCACGCATATCTATTTACGACCGCATTCAAAGACTGCAGGAAATACAGTCATGTTGATAACTATCGCCATCGTTTTTTTTATAGTCATGACAGTTCTGCTCGTCAATTGGCGCTGGGGAATATACCTCATTATTCTTGCCGGGTTCCTCCAGGACCCAATTCGAAAAATAATGCCGGAGCAGCCTGTGTACTTTTCAGTAATTGTGATCGTTGTGTTTTCGATTTGCCTGGGACTTTCTGTTGCAGTAAATAACAATTGGCGAATTCGGCATATTACACTGGAGAATCCAAGGCTTGAATTTTGCCTGCTCATGTACATTGGCTATATTTTATTCTCCTCGGTTTTCAGTTTTTTCAGTTATGGCAACATCATGATTGCTTTACTGGGTATTTCCATTTACTTTTCACCTGTGTTATCGGCCGTCTATGCAAACATGGTGTTTGATAAGTACCGGCACATCAATAACTTCGTTACTTTTTATCTTGTATGTATAGCCGTCGTCATTATATCAATATGGTTGTCAGTGTTTGGGTATGAATTAAAAATATTTGAAGAAATAGGTGGCGGTATCGATATTTATGAACACTCGATCCGAAATTACCTGCAGGTACATGCAGGCGTTGTAAGGACATCAGAACTGGCGGCATGGCACCTGGCATCCGGAGCCTGTTTTAGTCTTATTTTAGCAATACAATCAAGGCGCTTATTTACGAAAGTCATTTTTACATCGCTGACGGTGCTGTGCCTGTTGACCGGGATATTTACCGGTCGCAGGAAAATGTATGCATTATTTGCAATTTTTTGTTTAACCTTGTTACTGATCGTTGTTTATGAGGCGAAAGGCAAGCAGAAGAGTTTTGTGCTTTTAGCCGTTTGCCTGCTTCTTGTTATAGCCGTCTCACTATATTTCACATTTCAGCAGAAAATACTGCTGCTGTCATTTGCAAGTGATTATCTGTCCAGAGTATTTACGCTGCTGGGAGATTCATTTGACAGGTTAATACTCACGGTTAACGCTTTCGAGTATACCCTTCAGAGAATGAGCGTCATCGGAACAGGTATTGGTTCGACCGGCCAGGGCCTGGTAGGTTATGAAGAAATTGTTTCAAACTGGAATGCTGAAACTGGTCTGGGCCGACTGGGCAATGAACTGGGTTTGATAGGATTTATTATTTTGATCGCAACAGCAGCAGTAGTCAGCGGGCATATTGTGACTACAAATCGTATAATTCAGGAGCATGATGAACGTTTGAGTTTCTTTCAACGGGCCCTGGTTGCTTTTTTATTCGCCAACGCCATTAATTATTTTAACGCTGCACAAGCCTATAATGATCTGTTCGTATTGATGATTCTGGGATTAATCCTGGGCTGCATTCTCGATTTGCCAAAAATATTTTATTATTCCCTGTCTTCAAGACCTATCTAGAGTTAACGTCGTTCGTATTATGAAAATACTCCATGTGGTTCCGACGTACTTGCCTGCAACTCGTTACGGGGGGCCTATATACTCTGTACATGGATTATGTTCCGCATTGGCAGCCGACGGCATGTCTGTTAGTGTCTATACCACCAGCGTTGATGGATTAAAAAACAGTGATGTTGAACATGGGCGGGTATATCTTAAGGATAATGTGCAAGTCGTTTATTTTGAATCGAAATACTTAAGGCGTATATATTACAGTACCGGGCTTGAAAGGGCGCTTAGGAACAATATTCGCGATTTTGATTTGCTGCATCTGCATTCTATTTTTTTATATCCGACCAATATCGCTGCCAGAATAGCCAAACGGCACCATATCCCATATGTGCTCTCACCAAGAGGAATGCTCGAGAAAAGCTTGATAAAATCGAAATCAAGCCTGATCAAAAAAGCCTGGCTTGCGATGATTGAGAGGAAAACAATTGAAAGTGCCAGTCTTATACATCTTACCTCTGATAGAGAATCTCGAGAGCTGGACAAGTTTAGCTATGCCTTTCCTGGCAGGGTAATTATACCAAACGGCGTTTCGGAAGCGCTTTTTGAAAATGATTTGAAATCCACACGTACTAACCGGTTTCAGCTGTTATTCCTCGGAAGGGTTAACTGGAAAAAACAAATTGACAGAATCATCGAATCATTAAAGTTCATCGATTTCGAGATCAATGTCGTCATAGCCGGAAACGACGAAGATGGTTACAGGTTAACACTGGAAAAGCTGATTACAGAGCTGGGTTTAGATAAAGATGAGAAAATCACGATTAATTTTACCGGTGAAGTTGATCCTGTCCAGAAAAAAAAGCTTTACCTGAACTCTGATGCGATGCTGTTACCTTCAAAATCTGAAAATTTTGGCAATACCGTCATCGAGGCAATGGCCATGGGATGTCCGGTTATTGTTACGCCTGAGGTGGGCGCCAGTAGCGTTGTCATGCAGGCACAGGCCGGATTAATTACCAACGGGAAACCCGGATCAATTGCATCATGCGTCAAGAAAATCAGGAACAATCCTGCTCTGGCACGTCAAATGTCAGTCAACGGTATCAGCGAAATTCGGCAAAATTTTTTATGGGCAAAAATTGCCCGCCGTATGAGCACTGCATATCAAAACGTTATTTCTGCTAATGCTTAATATCCTTGGAATAAATGCCTATCATGCAGATGCGGCAGCCTGTATCATAAAAAACGGAGAACTGGTATTTGCTGTTGAGGAAGAGCGGTTGAATCGCATTAAACACTGGGCCGGCTTTCCAGGTCTGGCAATCAATGCCTGTCTTGATTCTGCAAAGCTCACGCTGGCTGATGTTGATGTTATAGCATTTAATTCAAATCCTTATGCTAATTTGCCTAAAAAAATCGCCTACACGCTAAAGAATCAGCGGTCCCCTGAATTCGTTAAATCCAGAATAAGTAATACTCGCGCGAGGTTAAATGCAAAAAAGGATTTTGAGATTCATTTTCCGGGTGAAGACGTAAGCTCAAAATTTATCAGGATCGAGCACCATCGAGCGCATTTGGCCTCAGCTTATTTCGCCAGTAATTTTAATAATGCCTGTGTTCTATCTGTGGATGGTTTTGGTGATTTTTCAAGTTCCGCGTGGGGGCTGGCGCACGGTAATCAACTATCGATTGACGGCTATGTCCACTATCCACATTCACTTGGTATCTTTTATCAGTCAATTACTCAATACCTTGGATTTAAACATTATGGCGATGAGTATAAGGTCATGGGAATGGCAGCTTTTGGTAATCCGGTATACGTTGAACAGTTACAGCGTCTGTGTCTTTACAGGGAATCCGGGAAATATACGCTCGATCTTGAATATTTTCTTCACCATACCGCGCAGTCAACCTACGGCTTTGAATCAGGTTCACCGGTTTGCAGTGACTTTTATAGTGAAAAACTAGTTTCTGCCCTGGGAACGCCGCGCCACGCCAGCGAACCAATTGAACAATTTCACAAGGATATTGCCTGCTCGGCTCAGATCGTATATGAACGTGCTTTTTTCAATCTGTGTAATCGACTATTTGATAAATACAAGACAGGCAACCTTGCGCTGGCGGGTGGTTGTGCGATGAATTCCCTGGCAAATGGGAAACTTGCATCACATACAGCATTTGATAACGTTTATATACCGCCGGCAGCAGGGGACGCCGGTGGTGCAATTGGTGCAGCCTTCAGTGTCGCCATCGAAAATGGCGCAATCCGGGATAAATTACAGATGCCACATGCCTACTGGGGACCATCCTGCTCCGAAGATGCGTATGTGGACAGCATTGCCCGATATAAAAAGCAGTTTGATAAACGTGACTGTGAACTGATGAGCGTGTCAGACAGCACAATTTTATGTGAAAAGGTTGCACGGGCAATTTCAATGGGAAATGTGATAGGGTGGTTTCAGGGCAGGGCGGAATGGGGGCCTCGCGCATTAGGCAATCGTTCGATTCTGGCTGACCCTCGGCGTAACGATATGCAGGAACTGCTCAATTTGAAAATCAAACGCCGTGAATCGTTTCGTCCATTTGCACCTTCAATACTGGTTGAACATGTTGATCAGTGGTTTGACCACAGAAGCGAGGTGCCCTTTATGGGGCAGGTGTTCATGATCAACAGCCAAAAACGGTCATTAATTCCGGCAGTCACCCATGTTGACGGCAGCGGTCGTCTGCAAACCGTCAGCCAGAATTCAAACGCTATGTTCCACAAGTTGATAAGTAAATTTTATGAAATCACCGGCGTGCCGATATTACTCAATACATCGTTTAATGAGAATGAACCAATAGTCTGTTACCCTGAGGAGGCAATTGAATGTTTTTTAAGAACAAAAATGGACCTTTTGGTGTTGGGGCATCATTTAATATGCCGTAGTCAGATATAAACAGATCATGAAAAACAGCAAGCGGATAATTTTCGTAAACCGATTCTTTTATCCGGACATATCCGCAACCTCGCAGATACTGAGTGAACTGGTTTTTGACCTCGCGGAAAAGGGCATGACAATCACTGTTCTAACGAGTCGTTCGGCCTATGATAATACCGAAGTGATATTTCCAGAAGCAGAGCAGATTAGGGGCGTTGAAATTATTCGCGCGGGCAGCACCCGTTACAGCCGTACACACTATTTTGGTCGGTTAATCGACCTTGTTCGTTTTTATGTAATCCTGAGCGTCGAACTATTTAAAGTTGTCAATGCTTCAGATATTCTTGTTTGCAAAACCGATCCGCCACTGCTGCTGGTTATCGGCGTGCTGATAAAAAAATTCAAAAAATGTCGATTAATCAGCTGGAATCAGGACCTGTTCCCGGAAATAGCGGCAACTTACTTTAGACACTATCCGCTGAAATTGCTAT
>JAHEKD010000227.1:1343-5184 GCA_024638545.1 Gammaproteobacteria bacterium | reverse complement strand
AACGTATTTATACTTTCTCAGACGTTCAAGGTTTTCATCAATTTCACGATGTTGCAAACGTAAATTTTCAAGGAAATTACTGATATCTTCTTTATCATAAGGCATACTGGACTCGTTCAAGGTCAGGTTTATAATCAAAACATGCTAGCACAACCAATAAAACAGTGTCGAACTTGTAAGCGAAATTAGCCATATGGAAACTTGGGAACAAATACTTATCGGATTGTTTGCAATTTTTATTCTGGTCTTTCTTATGCCCGGTGTAAAAGCCACGTTGGAGCGGTCAAAACAGGCAGAAAAAGACTGGCCTGGATTATTGATACCGATGGCATTTGTTGTCGGTGTGGTAATTTTAGTGATCTTTATCTTGCGCTCATCGTAAACCCTCGTTGTCATTCACCACTTATGAGTAATAAGTATTCAACAATGACTAATGGTTTTAACTATTCATGTCTGAGATAGATTGTAATCATAACGAACATGCCAGAAAATATGCGCCGACAATTTTCTCAACGCAACATTACATCAGATAGAGAATAAATATGCTAGATGCAGCTAATACGCCAGTCACGACAACTGTCCACAGAAAAGACTATAAGCCGCCAGCGTATTTGGTAGACACGGTGGAACTCAATTTTAACCTGGGTGAACAGCGTTCAACAGTACAAAACAAAATGAGGCTCAGACGAAACCCAGAATCCGCTCGGGAAGAAAATAATCTTCATTTATTCGGCATTGAATTGAAGCTGGAAGAAATACAGTTAAATGGCTGCACCCTTGATGAGCAGGAATACAGCCTCGTGGAGGACGGCCTGAACATTCACGCAGTACCGGATGAGTTCGAACTGAAGATGACAACGACACTGTATCCACAAAAAAATACCAAGTTGATGGGCCTGTATAAATCCGCAGGCAATTTTTGTACTCAATGTGAAGCGCAGGGATTCAGAAAAATCACCTATTTTCCCGATCGACCTGATGTCTTGAGCATTTACACCGTCTCTATCATTGCGGATAAGGCCAGGTATCCGGTGTTATTGGCAAATGGCAATCGAGTTAACTCCGGCGATCTCAACGATGGTCGCCACTTCGCTAAATGGCACGATCCTTTTCCAAAGCCAAGTTATCTGTTTGCGCTGGTTGCGGGTGACCTGGCGATGATAACCGATACCTTTATAACTCATTCAGGTCGCGAGATCACCCTGGAGATCTACAGCGAGGCCCACAACATCGATCAATGTGATTATGCACTTGCGTCATTGAAAAAATCGATGCGATGGGATGAACAGGTTTATGGCCTTGAATATGACCTCGATATTTACATGATTGTCGCGGTCGACGATTTCAATATGGGCGCGATGGAGAATAAAGGTCTAAACATATTCAATACCAAGTATGTGCTGGCAGATCACCAGACTGCAACGGACAGTGATTATCTGGGTGTTGAAAGCGTCATTGCTCACGAGTATTTTCATAATTGGTCAGGCAACCGCGTGACCTGTCGTGACTGGTTCCAGCTGAGTCTTAAAGAAGGCTTTACCGTTTACCGTGACCAGGAGTTCAGTGCCGATATGCACTCGCGCGGGGTTAAACGTGTCGAGGATGTCAATATATTGCGAACATACCAGTTTCGTGAAGATGCCGGTCCAATGGCGCATCCGGTGAGGCCGGAATCCTACCAGGAGATCAATAATTTTTATACGCTTACCGTTTACAATAAGGGCGCCGAAGTCGTCCGCATGATTGCCCAGATCGTTGGCAGGCAGGGCTTTCGAAGGGGCAGCGATCTATATTTTTCGCGTCATGATGGTCAGGCGGTCACAATTGAAGATTTTATTACGGCGATGGAGCAGGCCAATGATGTTGATCTCAGGCATTTTCGGCGGTGGTATTCTCAGGCAGGCACACCTCGCATTGAAGTTATCGAATCGTATGATCATCTAAATGCACGGTATATTCTTGACTTGCAACAGGCCTGCGGGCCATCGCCCGGACAAAAAAAGAAACTGCCATTCCATATACCGGTTCGGATGGGTTTGTTAGATTCTTCAGGTAATCCACTGATGATTCACAGTACCAGTGAGGGTGTCCAGATTGCAGAAAACGGCGATGAAGCTGTTTTGCATTTCAAGACTGAACAGCAGCAGTTTGTATTTGAAAAGGTGGCAGAAAGACCTGTTTGCTCACTCCTGCGCGGATTCAGTGCGCCGGTTAATATCGAATTTGCTCAGCCACAATCAGCACTGATATTTTTAATGGCGAAAGATTCAGATCCATTTAACAAATGGGATGCGGCACAAACCATGATGAGCGACGAATTGCTAAGGTTAATTTCGCAGGTGCAGGAAGAGAAAATCCTGGTGTTAAATCGAGCCATTATCGATGTCGTCGGGGCAATCCTGGCAGGCCAAATCAATGATAAGGCACTTACTGCTCTGGTATTAACACCGCCAGGTGAAATATATTTATCCAGCCTCTTAAAGATAATTGATCCGACAGCGATTCATCAGGCGCGGCAATTTTTGATGAAGACCCTGGCGCTTACACACAAGGATGCGTGGGTAGACTTATATAACCGTCTGGCCGATTCTGATGACTATGTAGTTGATGAGGAGCATATCGGGCGGCGAAGTTTACGTCAGCTTTGCCTGGACTACCTGATCACAATAGACGATGAGTTCGGGTGGGCGCTCGCTACCGGGCAATATTATGAGGCAAATAACATGACTCAACGGTTGGGTGGTTTTAAGTCGTTGCTGCATACCAGCAGCCCCGGCAGACAAACACTGGTTGATGATTTTTATGCTAACTACAGGGATCACGCTCTGGCTATGGACAAATGGCTGATGGTGCAGGCTGCTGTACCCAGGCCTGAAACTTTAAATAACATCAGGGAACTGGAGGAAAAATCAGTTTTCGATCGTAAGAATCCAAATAAACTTCGCTCACTGGTAGGCACTTTTGTGAGCCAGAATCCTGTTTGTTTTCACGCGCAGGACGGATCGGGCTATTCATATTTAGCTGACTGGCTACTGGAACTCGATTCGGTAAACCCTCAGGTTGCGGCCAGACTTGCGGGCTCATTTAACAGCTGGCGTAGCTATGACCCTGATCGTCAGATGTTAATGAAATCCTCACTCGAGAAAATACAGGCAACGAGTGGTCTGTCAAATGATGTCAAGGAAATTGTATCAAAGGCACTGGCAATGCCGGCTAGCTGAAAGTCACAGCAATGAGCAAGAAAACGACAATAGTATGGTTTCGCGATGATTTGCGACTTGAGGACAATCCTGCTTTTTTTTCAGCTTGTGAGTCGGCTGAAACAGTATTGCCTGTTTTTATTCTTGATGAGCAGGCCATGGGTGCCTGGAAAATTGGCGGGGCCAGTCGATGGTGGCTGGAGAAAAGTCTCGGTTATCTGCAGCGTGAGCTTAGAGCCTGCAATAGTGACTTGCTTATTTTCAAAGGTAATTCTCTGCAAACGTTGAGCAAGATAATTAAACAGACACAGTCAGATACAGTGTATTGGAACAGACGCTATACGCCCGGCATGATTGAGTCTGACAAAATCATCAAGAAAAGTTTAACTGACAGCGGAACTGCGGTTAAATCATTTGAAGGTAACGTGCTCTTTGAACCCTGGAAGATCCTGAATCAGAGTGAATCGCCATATAAAGTTTATACACCGTTTTGGAAACGCCTGAAAAGTGAGCTAGTCGCATCTCCACCTGTGCTCGTTCAAAAACCGGCATCTGTACCTGTTTTACCTTCGAAACTGCCCACGAGTTCGCAAATTAATGAACTCCATTTGTATGATACCTCTATTGACTGGGCAGGAAAT
>JAHEKD010000227.1:0-1333 GCA_024638545.1 Gammaproteobacteria bacterium | reverse complement strand
GGGGGGAACGTGGCGCTGGAAAAATTCATGGATGAGTCAATCTCGGCCTATCCTGATCAGCGCGATTTTCCGTTCCTGGATGCAACATCGCGACTGTCCCCGCACCTGCATTTCGGCGAGTTGAGTGTCAAAGAATGCTGGATGCTGATATGGCAGCAGATAGAACAGTGTGATCCAAAAGCCAAACAAAAAATCCCTGATGCGATGTGGGCTTATTTGCGCCAACTTGTCTGGCGTGAATTTTGCCATTACCTGTTGTTCCATTTTCCAGGCATTGATCAGGAGCCTTTTAACAAAGGCTTTGAGAAGTTTGAATGGCAAGATAACAAACATTTGCTGAAAAATTGGCAGCAGGGCCAAACTGGCTATCCCCTGGTTGACGCAGGCATGCGGCAGTTATGGCATACGGGCTGGATGCATAACCGGGTCAGGATGGTGTGCGCTTCATTTTTAACTAAACACCTGCTGATACACTGGATGGAGGGTGCACGTTGGTTCTGGGATACGCTTGTTGATGCTGATCTTGCAAATAACAGCTGCGGTTGGCAATGGGTAGCCGGCAGTGGCGCTGATGCCGCGCCCTATTTCAGGATTTTTAACCCGATTCTGCAAAGCAGGAAGTTCGATGCGAGTGGTGACTATATACGTGAATGGATACCGGAGTTGAAGAACCTGGATGCGCGCCATATTCACGCACCGTGGGAGGCGGACGCCGGGGTGCTGAAAAAGGCAGGTATTGAGATCGGCAAGACTTACCCTCATATAATTATTGAACACGCTGCAGCACGTCAAAGGGCGCTGGATGCTTACACCAGATTGCGGAGTAAACAATAGCCAGTTCGAATTTAAAATCATGAGTGAAAAAGACAAATCGATTATCAGGAAATCATCGCAGGGCGAGATTGACGAGTTCCTTGGTAATGCCAAATCGTTGAGCCGCTTCAGGACATCCTCTACAGGTCGGTTACTGTTTGCAATGGACGCAACCTTCAGTCGCAAGCCAACCTGGGACATGGCATGCCAGATACAGGGAGAAATGTTTCTGGCAACTGATCAAGTCGGAGACCTTAGAATCAAGCTGGCCTATTATGGCGGATTTGATACCTTCAGGGTATCCAGCTGGATACAAAATTCCAGGCAGCTGCTAAAACTCATGTCATCGGTTGACTGTGAAGGCGGTAAGACGCAAATTGCCCGCGTCTTAAAGTATGCAATCAAACAGCACAAAAAGCAGAGTATCGATGCGGTCGTTTTTGTGGGTGACTGCATGGAAGAAAATCCCGATATCCTGTCTGATCTTGCCGGGCAATTAGGTTTACTGGGTGTGCCTCTA
>JAHEKD010000001.1:7407-20779 GCA_024638545.1 Gammaproteobacteria bacterium | reverse complement strand
TCAACTGATTTGGCCGCTTTATTCTTTAATAATCAGGTCGTCAAGTATCGGACAATGCTTCGTTGATTCATCACTGCCATCGCATTTTTCTTTTAGCTGCAGAAGATAATTTCGTGTCCTGGTGATATTCTTAAGCATCTGATCGAGCTTGATAACGTGTTGATTTACGAGCGATTTTACTTCTTTTTTCGTATGGTGACGCGGGTCATTTTGATATGCAAACAATAATCTGATTTCTCTCAGGCTAAAATCGAGCGCCCTTAACTGACGAATGACTCTAAGCTGCCGTAAATGCGAGTCTTTGTAAATACGCTGGTCACTGGCACTTCTTGCCGGTTTGTTTAATAAACTGATCTTCTCATAATGACGGATTAATTCGACAGATGTGCCTGTCTCATTTGCTAATTCACCTATTCGCACGGCTTGACCCTGTAATACTTACAGGGTTTATTATAAAACCATTAAATATATTAAGCAAACTAAAGGCAGCTGGGAAGTTGCTATATACAGCCGTCTCAGAGGTGGGGTATTGAGAATTCCCTGAGTGGTATGGGCCACGCCAATGCGGCGGAACTCAATCACTTTCCGGGCCCAAAGCACGTCCATGAACTGACTATGGTGCTGGAATTGACGCGATAAAAAATCAACCAAACGAAAGTTATGTATTAACAGATGAGAGCAGTGGCGATCAGGCTCGACAAGCAGGTGTTGAACAGGAGAAAATTCTGGATCGCCTGTTTGCAGACAGCGAGATTAATCAGATAAATCTGTATGAGCAACTGAAGCAAATAGCCACGATAATTCGCAATTGCGTTATGTCCATCTACGTACACACTTGCAACAAAAGGCAACACTAACGCATGAGCAGATAGTAAAGTATGATGTTTATAGTAAAGAATGATGTTTTAAGAGGATATACCATGGGACACCCCATGAGCATACCAGTCATGAACCCTGAACTACAGAACCCTGTATTATGATGAAAAAAATACTGACCATAACCACCTTGACTTTCAGTTTGTCCCTGTCTGCGGCTCAGTTCGAGGTCTTTAAATCACCCTACTGCGGTTGTTGCCAAAAGTGGGTGGACGCACTCGAGGCCCAGGGCCATGAGGTCGTCACGCATCCTGTTGAAAATATTCATAAAATAAAATTTGATGCAGGACTACCCGCTAAGCTGGGTGCCTGCCACACCGCCTTTGTTGAGGGTTACGTCGTTGAGGGTCACGTGCCGATTCAGGCAATAGACGAATTGCTAGAAGAGAAGCCGGCTATTCAGGGCATTGCTGTACCCGGGATGCCGGGTGAATCGCTGGGAATGGAACAGGGAGGCGAACCGCAGCCTTATATTGTTTATGAGTTCGATAAGCAGCAAAATATTCGTCCTCGCTCCAAATACAGCGGCACTACAAAAATTCAGTAATCGCCCGGCAATCTGTTGTACGATTGAGTAATCATACTGGAAATTTCACTTTATGGGTAAAGACAAAAGGCACCTGAAAGACAGTCAATCTTTCGATCTCGAAAACAAACACAAACGTCACCCAAAAGTTAAACAGGCCATTGAACTTGATGGTTCAAAGGAAGCGTTGAAAAAATTTTACGCAGACTGGGCCAGTGATTACGATGACGACACAAGTGGCCTGAAATATACTGCCTGTGAGACCAGCTATGGATTGTTTACATCATTAACGGGATCATATTTTTTAAAGTTTGACATTAATGATAAATTGATCAGGATAATGGATGTTGGCTGTGGCACCGGGTTGATGGGTAAAACCCTTTACCGGAATGGATACAGGAACATCGATGGCTGTGATTTATCGTATGAAATGACGCGGGAAGCAGAAAAGCTGAACATTTACAACAAACTGACCGCCAATATCAATATCAACAAACCAATCAATCCAGATTGGGCTAATACTTTTGACTGCAGTTTCAGCGTGGGTGTGTTTACACCGGGCCATGTTGAGCCTCGGGCCCTGAATCAAATGATCGATCTGACGAAACCGGGCGGCCTCATTATTATCAGCACAAGAATTGCCTACTATGAAACAACCGATTATCAGCATGTCAGCGACCAACTTGAGCACGAAAATATAATCAAGTTATTAAAAGTTGACAGAAACCAGCCATACACCGATGACAGCCCAGCTCATTATTGGGCCTATGCTGTGCTTTAGTGAAAACCAAAAACAGATTTATTTTCCCGTAATTGAGCAAAAATATATTATTCACCGGTGCATACGGTGATATTGAAAAATACGGGTATTGTCGGTCCAGATACCCGCGTGACAAAAAGACAGGGCCCCGATTCAGGGATGGACTGCAAGCGTGAATCATACTGAATTCACAACACTTTTAGAGGCTGTCCGGCCTTAATAAAAAGCTGCCTGAAAAATATCAGCAGAGCAATATCTTATCCCCGCATTTTCACCCGGCTTGGTGGCGAAACGGTTAAAAGATGCGCACTGCATGGATTTTACGACAATAGGGGCTGCAGGCATGGTTGACACTGTGTCGAGGACCCTGACCGAGTAAAATACAGACAGGGTGTTGCAAGAGACCGTCGCAGTAGCAGGGCGGGAATCTCACCCACTGAGAAAACGCGCCTTTCACGGCGCACTGAGAAATGCGGGTTAATACCGCTTACAAATACGATAGAGAAAGGGACTCAATCCAGACAAGCCGGACAAAAAACATCACTACGGGTTTGTATTGTTCCGTGCGAAATTGTAACCTGTTGGCATTCAAATACCGCCTGGATTCAGGGTTAAAAAACCATTAAAAGACCCGTTAATCAGACATAAGAGTGCATTTCCTGCTGCTGTGATGAGCATTATTCATACTTGTCTTTATTTGCGCTTGCGTATCGAGACTCTCCAATTCGAACTCACCAGTGACTGCGGACAAACGCACGGCTTCATTGGCATGGACAAGGGCCTGATCATCACAATATAGCTGGCTCAGGGTGTATGCCAGATTATTCCTGGCTGCAATATGCGCCGGATCATTATTCAGCGTCTGCAAATACGCCCTCACCGCCTGCTGATGCTTTTTGAGCTGCAGGTAGGTATTACCCAGTGCAAACCATACGAGAGACCTGTCAGGAAAATGCTGGCTGGCCCTCTGGTAATGTTCCAGCATAACTTGTGCTGATAAATTTTTATTCATCGCAATTAATGCCCGAAAATAACGATCAAAATCGACATTAACTGGAAGCTCACCGGGCCTCAATGCAACCAATGCCCATGAATCAGCACGCCGCCAGCTTCGCATGAAATCACTGACACTCAAGCGTGTATGGGCATTGGTACCGGATCTGAGCATTAATTCTTTGGTGCCCGGGTCGTATCCGATAACAACGGCATAGTGCCAGACAGGTTTGAATCGCAATCCGATATCCAGTAATACAAGCACGGGACGTCCCTGGTGCAGCTCACCCGTAATGTCAATCAGATCAGGATTCAAAACATAGGGTATCCGGCCATACTCACGGGTTGCAGCAATCATCTAAACCTGCAGGGAGCCCTTTCTTTTTGGGATATATACCTTCGTCACCAGTTCATCTGGCGTAACCTGAATCCCGCTGGAGACAAGCACCGTTGATAATGCAGCCGGCCCGCATTGATACTCATCTTGTGGAAAAAATGGTGTTGAACTTAAATTTACAAGATCAACATTTAAATCGGGCTGATCTAGCTTTAAAACACAGCCACTGGCAAACAGGACAGCGAAAAGGCAGTATACAGTTTTCCGAGCTAGATCAGAGCTTCTTGAAAATATCCGTAACACCGACGAGTTCAAGTATGATCAACACAATAAATACAATCCCGACAACTTCAACCACACCCGCTCCCGCTGGTGCCGAATCAATATTTTCAGACAACGCGATCAACTCGCTGTCGGTAAGTTTTGCAACCCGGTTTAAAACAGCCTGTCGGTCAACGCCAAGACTCAACAAAGCAGTCGTGACACTGTCCTGAATTAAGAAGCGCCTGGCTTTATCCAGCGCAACACTTCTATTCTCAGCGTTGACTACCGCATCTGTTTCAATCAGCCCGGCATGGGCTAAAGACTGTAAAACAGATAAATTCATGACGATGATTGTCGCATATACGATTAGCCGCTTAACTATGGATTTCATTTTCGCTCCTTTACGTTAACCAATGACTTGGAGTTATAATTTGAGTTACTGGCTGGTTTCAAATTTAGGCACTATCTGAATGTTAACCTACAAATCAGCCGGGAAAAAATTAATCGCCCGGATTTTTGAAGGTTTTTTCCATGTAGTTACGAATCGCCTCCCGGGTTCGAGATGACTGCCAGATTGAATTGATATCATCCCGGTGGAGTTTATTTCGTGCAATTATCGCCGCACGTACGGGTTGACGTACCTGGCGCTTTGAAAATGAATAGAGCTCTGGAGAAATCTCGCTCAGCAATTGGGCACGTGCAAGCGCTGTTTGCATTAATATCTCGGCGCTGACTGCCTCATCAATTAAACCTTTCGTTAGAGCGGCCTGGGCTGTGTATGTAGCTCCGCCCAGCACTATTTCCTCAAAAGATCCGGCATCGACCTTGGATCGCATCAGCTCCATAATTACGACCGGGAAAGGCACGCCTACTCTTATTTCAGGCACCCCGATTTTACCACTATCCAGGGCCATTAACCGATGGTCAGCGCAGTTTGCAATGACGCATCCACCCGCTATGGCGTGTCCGTTGATGGCGGCTACAACAGGTTTGGGGCAAAAAAACAGCGTTTCTATAAGTTGCTCCAGGCTAAGCAAGAATTGGCCTGTATAGCCGGCGCCCTCATTCAAAAGTTGAACCAGATCAACGCCTGCGGAAAATATTGAACCCTGTCCGGTCAGGACCATAGCCTTACTTTCAGAATCGATTTCAGATTTGATGGCATCCTCCAGTTGACAGCAAAATTCAATATTAATTGCATTAGCCGGAGGTCGATACAGTCGAATGACGGTTATATTATCTTGCTGCTCTACTTTAATCATGGTGTCTGTTGTTTGGCTTCAAAATTATTAGAACTGAATTTCCATGTCGTCATCACTTAAGTATCCCTAATAGGCAAGCATTCTGCTGCATTATGGTTGTATTATATCGAATATGATTGCCAGCTTGTTGACTCCAGGTTTTATTCTCACTTGGTCATCGATCCAAAGCCAAGTCTAAAATGATTGCTGTATTGCGTTTATTTAACAATGCCCGTCACGCCATTTCTTGTGCTCTACTCGAGGTTAATGGGCTATTTAGAGCCTCGATTTCGAACTGCCGGTGCTTATTTATCGATATCAAAATTAAACCCTGGGCAAAATCTGGCTCTCTGTTGCTCGTAAATCTGGTTCTATTTTTGATTCCATTACAGCGTTAACCTGAAATATTTTTAAGCTATTAGACCAAGTTTTAGTATACTGTTGCTTTTCTTACGTCTTTATCGACGTTAAGATTGGCGCATTATTTTGAGTATTGATAAAAAAATACTCACTTTAATAGCTTATTTATATTAATCTAAAATCAAATATACACAGATTAGGAGTGTCTATACAATGTTTAAAAAATTATCTCTTGTAACGCTACTCGCCGGTTCCTTAGCCGTGGCGACATCAGCCGTATACGCCAAAAACTTCAAAATCGCCGTTGGCGATGCAGCCGGCAGTGCCCAGCATGCAATGGGTGTCAAATTTGTGGAAGAACTTCAGGCAAACAGCGATCACACTGCGGAACTATTTGTAAATGGCCAGTTAGGATCAGAGCAGGACACAATCAATGATGCCGCTATAGGTGTTTTAGATATGTCTTTGGTTGCGATCAATAACATTACGCCATTCTCGCCTACTGTAGGCGTTTTTACACTTCCATACGTTATCTTAAGCCTGGAGGACGCTGAAATGCTAACTCAGGGTGATGTCGGCAAGGAGTTGACTGAAAATACCATCCGTGATGCAGGCGTTCGCATAATTGGCTGGACCTATACCGGGTTTCGCGTATTGACTAACTCCAAAAAACCAGTCTCCACGGTGGCGGATCTTCAGGGTCTTGTAATACGAGTGCCCAAAAATGAAATTATGATCGACACTTATAAAGCCTGGGGTATTGATCCAACACCAATGGCCTGGTCAGAAACATTAACCGGTTTGCAACAAAAGGTTGTTGATGGTCAAGACAATCCGTACCTAACAGTTCATTCAATGAAGTTCTACGAAGTCCAGGACTATATCACCAACATCCGCTATATCTTTTCGATTGAGCCTCTGGTGATTTCAGAATCTATCTTCCAGGATTTATCCGAAGAAGATCAGGCTGTCATCCTGGCAGCGGGAAATGCAGCGACATTGCACAGTGCACAACATCTGCGCGACAGCGAGGCCGCAATCAAAGAAGACCTGATTGCCAAAGGCATGGAAATCCAGGATCCAGCTGATGGCGAAGCAGAATTCATCAAGCTTGCGACTGAAGCCGTATGGCCCAAGTACTATGAGAGTATCGGCGGTGTTGATAAGTTAAACGCGGTTCTGGAAGCCCTGGGTCGTGATCCGGTTCAGTAATCACAATCATCCGCTTTTTAATTCATTTCAAATTAGAGGTGTGCATCATGCACACCTCTAAATCATACAAGAGGAGGAAACATGCGAAATTTCCTAAACCATATCGAGAGTTATGTCTGCCGGGTATTGCTGGCCACATTCGTTTGCCTTCTGTTTGCCCAGATCGTCTCTCGCGAGGTCTTTGGTATTTCATTTTCATGGATTGAGGAATTATCAACCTACATGTTCGTCTGGTTTGTCTACCTGGGCGCCAGTTATGCCGCTAAAATGGGGGCGCATAATCGTGTCACCTTCCAGTTCAAGTTTTTGTCGAAACGAGCCGTTAACATTATTGAAGGCATTGCTGATTTATTCTGGATATTCTTTAATGTTTATTTCCTGTATCTTGCTTTCGATTTTGTGTTTAACAAAATGAATAAATTCTGGAAATCGCAAACCCTGGGTATTGAGATGAAATATATCTATGTTATTCTGCCCATCGCTTTCGCCCTGATGACCTTTCGAGTAATCCAGGTGAATTACCTGAGGCTGGTAAAAGGCATTGATGTCCGAGATCCGGAACAGGTTGATCTGGAAGAGATCGAACATGAATTAGAAGAACATAAAGGTCATTAAGGAGGCAGGTATGGAAGGTTCAATTATTGCTGTATTGTTTGGCACCTTTTTGGGGCTGTTGTTACTCGGCGCACCGATTACGGTGGCGCTGGGTGTGTCTTCATTACTCTCCTACCTTTATCTGGGTGAGAACCCGATAAAGCTGGTGCAGATTGCGTTTACGTCGGTGGGCTCTTTTCCACTGATGGCATTGCCCGCATTTATTCTCGCCGGGGCATTAATGGAAGCCGCAGGCTTATCGAGACGACTGATTAATGTGGCTGAAAGTTTGGCAGGCCCGTTTACAGGCGGCATTTCGGCCGCCACCGTGATGGGTTGCCTGTTTTTTGGTGCTATATCCGGCTCTGGACCAGCAACAACGGCTGCAGTCGGCATGCTGATGATTCCGGCGATGATCCAGCGCGGTTACGATAAAGGCTTTGCATCGGCCGTTACCGCTTCGTCGGGCAGTTTGGGTATTGTTATTCCGCCCTCAATACCCATGGTTATATTCGGTATAGCGGCACTGGGCCTGGTACCGCCGCCGGAGGCCGTGGAAAAATTCGGTGAATTCGCCAGCGTGTCTATTTCAAAATTATTTATTGCCGGATTTATACCTGCCTTTATTATCGCCATCAGCTTACTGATTGCTAACTACGTTTTGTGCAAAAAGCGCGGCTATCAAGGCTCAGCAGAGGGCTGGTCGGTGCGCAATGTATTTTGCGAAATGTATCGCAGTTTTTGGGCATTGATGGCGCCGATCGTAATTTTGGGGGGGATTTACTCGGGCTTCTTTACCCCGACCGAGGCTGCCATCGTTGCGATTTTTTATACCCTAATTGTGGGTAAGTTTATTTACAAAGAGCTGGATATCAAAGCCATGAACCGGGCCCTGGAAACAACCACCTGGCTTACCGGACGCGTACTTTTAATTTTATTCACCGCTACGGTGTTTGGTCGAATTCTGGTTGAAAATCAGGTGCCGTCAACTATCGCTGCCTCTATGTTGAGCCTGACGGAAAATATTTATCTTATCTGGGCGATGTTTATTTTCTTTCTGCTGTTTGTTGGCATGTTCATGGAAACGCTTGCAACCATATTGATTCTTGCGCCCGTCATGCTGCCCGTTGCCTATACAGTCGGTATAGACCCGACACACTTTGGTGTTGTCATGGTCTGCGCACTTGGCATTGGCTTTCAAACACCGCCACTGGGCGAAAACCTGTTTATTGCATCCGGTATTTCTAAAATATCGATTGAGGAAATTTCGGCTCGAGCACTGCCATTCGCATGCATAAACACTGTCGCAATATTCATTATTGCTTATTTCCCCCAGTTATCGTTATGGTTACCCGCCCTGTTCGGTTATTAATCACAACGTTTTAAGAGGTCCCTTTTATGTTGACAAGTTATAAGAATATTCTTTACGCAACCGATCTATCCGCGAACTCAACAAAAGCCTTTCGCCATGCCGTTGCTTTAGCAAAACAAAGCGGCGCTGATATCCACGTATTGCATGCTGTCGAGGAATTATCCGATGACGCAAGGACAACCTTGATGATGTTTGTGCTGGATCAAAAACAGCGAGATGAGGCGATTAATAACCGAACCGGTGCTGCAAAAAAGGCGCTGGATGAGATGCAGGATAAATTCTGGTCTTCTGTGCCCGATGAGGACAAGCCGTTACGCGAACATGTTAAAAGCACTGAAGTTGTGGAGGCCTATCCCGCCGAGGCAATTCTAAATCATGCTCAACAAAAGGGCTGTGACTTGATTGTACTGGGTGCCCATGCCCAGGGTTTCAGCCATACCTTTTTGGGCAGTGTTCCCAAGCGAGTGCTGCGTCGCTCACAGGTGCCAACTTTGGTCGTGCCCGCAAGCAGCTAGATATATCCTTTAACGGGTACCAGTAACAGTTGCGGGCTAATGATTATGGCTGACAGCCATTCGCAATGTGCTCAACCGGCGATCCAACTGCCGCCTAGCGATGGTATGAGGCAGTGACTGATAAACAGGAATTGCGAACCCGTTGAGCTGGAGGATTTCGAGGGTGATGGTCGAAAGTTTGTGACTAAGACGCCATTATAATCAACAGCAGATGTGAAGAAATGATCTCGCTAATTTTTTCTAAATCCTTTACACAGCAGGAACCTTTGCCGCAGGAGGCGATTGATAATGCCGTTACGGTTCTGCAGGGGGGTCGGCTGCACCGCTATAACGTCATCCCGGGTGAAACCTCGCAAGCGGCCTTACTGGAGCAGGAATTTGCGGATTATCAAGGCACCAGATACTGCCTGGCCTGCACCTCGGGCGGCTACGCACTGCATATCGCGCTTAGATGCCTGGGACTTGAACCCGGCGAGCCGGTACTCACCAATGCCTTCACGCTGGCGCCTGTCCCAGGCGCCATTCATAATGCCGGTGGCAGGCCGGTGCTGGTTGAAACGCGGGCGGACTTAAAGATCGATTTAGATGATCTGAAAAATAAGGCCGGGCGTACGTCGGCCCGGTTTTTGATGCTCTCGCACATGCGCGGCCATATTGCTGACATGGACGCTGTTGTAGACCTCTGCAGTGAATATGATATTAACCTGGTTGAAGATTGCGCCCATACAATGGGCGCGAGCTGGAAAAATGTAAAAAGTGGAAACTTCGGGAAAATCGCCTGCTTCAGCAGTCAAACTTACAAGCATCTTAATTCTGGCGAAGGCGGTTTCTTGACCACTAATGACCCTCAGATTATGGCCAGGGCCATCATTCATTCCGGCTCATACATGCTTTTTGAGAATCATATAGCCCGGCCGGCGCGCGAGATATTCGAGTCAGTAAAACTCAGTACGCCTAACTACAGTGGACGAATGGATAATTTACGAGCGTCCATCCTGAGGCCACAGCTGAAAGACCTGGACACTAACTGCGAACGATGGAATCAACGCTACCAGGTGCTGGCCAATAAATTAGATAATATTAAATGCATCAGTCTGCCAGAGCGTTCGCGGGACGAGCACTATGTAGGCAGCTCAATTCAATTTTCAATCAATTTGGATAGCCCCGATAAAATTCCTGAGTTCATTGATACCTGTCTTAAGCGCGGCGTCGAAATCAAGTGGTTTGGCGCCAGTGAACCAAAAGGTTTCACCAGTCGGTTTGACAGCTGGCGGTATTTTGAAAACGATTATGAGTTGCCAAATACCATGCAAATCCTGTCTAATTTATGCGATATGCGCGTACCGTTGACTTTTAGCAAGGCCGATTGCGCGCTAATAGGTGATATTATTGAGCAAGTCATTGGGGAAGTTTCCTGATCAAATCCCGGCGATAGCAATTGCGGGTATTCGCACTTACGCCCAATGCTTTTTTGAGAGGTTCGATAATAAACACTACAATATGCAGCTTATGATTACAAGCAGGTCAATCTTCCGTGGACAATGATTTTGGGCGCATCAAACGACTGCCGCCATATGTTTTTAACATTATCGGCGATCTGAAACAGCAGGCACGCAGTCGCGGCGAGGATATTATTGATTTTGGAATGGGCAACCCCGATCAGCCCACGCCTGCGCATATTGTTAAAAAGCTCATTGAAACAGTACAGCGAAATGATACCCATCGATATTCACAGTCACGGGGCATTCCGAGGCTGCGCCGGGCAATTTGCAACTGGTATAAGGACCGTTATGAAATTGAGCTGGATCCGGAAACCGAAGCTATAGTGACGATTGGATCCAAGGAAGGTCTGGCACATCTGGCCATCGCAACCATGATGCCCGGTGATGCAGTGCTGGTGCCCAATCCTTCTTACCCGATACATCCCTATGGTTTTGTGATTTCAGGCGCTGACATTCGCCATGTTCCACTGACTGACGGTGTTGATTTTTTCACTGAGCTCGAAGATGCCATTCGGAACTCCTGGCCAACACCAAAAATGCTGTTGCTGAACTTTCCCGGAAATCCTTCCACCCAGTGTGTTGATCTTGAGTTTTTTGAAAAGGTTGTGCAGATTGCGCGGGACCATGAAATTTGGGTGGTGCAGGACCTGGCGTATGCCGATATTGTTTTTGACGGTTATCAGGCGCCGTCGATTTTGCAGGTGGCGGATGCGAAAGACATAGCGGTTGAATTCTTTTCGTTATCCAAGAGCTACAGTATGCCGGGCTGGCGTGTTGGATTTTGCTGCGGTAACAAAGCCTTAATTGCTGCGTTGGCGCGTATCAAGTCCTACATGGACTACGGAACCTTTACGCCAATACAGGTGGCTGCAATCGCAGCACTGGAAGGCGACCAGTCCTGTGTTGAGGAAAATCGCTTACGCTATCTGGCACGCCGGGATGTGTTATGCAACGGACTTAACGCGGTCGGTTGGGAGGTTGCGCCACCGAACGCGACCATGTTCGTTTGGGCAAGAATACCGGAGCCGTACCAGGCATTAGGCTCCATTGAGTTTAGCAAGATGTTACTGGACAGGGCCAAAGTTGCCGTCTCTCCAGGTGTGGGTTTTGGTGAATACGGCGATGACCATGTCAGGTTTGCGCTGATAGAAAACGAACACAGGACCCGCCAGGCAATTCGCGGTATCCGCAAGATGTTCAGGCTCGACAGGCTAATCGGCTAGTCGAATTTTTTAAGATGCGGTTTGAAACCGTGATAACCGTGACGATGCTGGAGCAGGCAAGGGAAGCATTTCAACAAACAGATGATGAAAAGCTCACTAATATTGCAAAAATAGATGACAAGGCCGATATTATTAATGCAGCAATCAACGAATACACCAAGTAGTTGACCATGCAGAACTTAAACGAATCTGAGAATAATGACTTACTGCGTTACATGCAGGCCGATAGACTAAAGCGCGAGGGTGCTGATAATATAGACGTCACTGAATACAAAACGATCTGATTGACTGTATGAAACGTATCTATTCTTTGACCAGACTTATCGCTAAATAGAAGGTGCCTGGTGCTTTGATCCAGGTGACTGTGTGATACTTTTTAGCGAAAAATGAAGTAACATTAAATGAATGAGGAGGAGAGATCGATGAGCAAGATAGACGATGAAACTTTATCTAGGAGAGACATGGGTGTAATAATGGCGTTGCTCGAAAGATTCAATAAGCAGCGCCTGCCCAGGGCTAAAGCCATGCAGGAGAAAGTCGACAGCGGAGAGTTGCTTGATGATCTTGACCTTGCGTTAATCCGCCAGGTGCTACTTGATGCAGACCAGATGGCGGGACTTATAAACAGGCACCCTGAATACAGGGAAATTAGGGTAAAAGTTATGCTGATGTGGACTCAAATAATAGAAAAGGATGTCGAAAACCGCAAAACGGATAAATAATCACCTTTTTACAATTTATTAGAATCGAGCACTGATCTCAACGGCTGGGCTTTGAAAATTTTCAATTCGTGGCAGTAATCTTCTCATTATTGATATATGCAAACTGGTCGTTGCTCGCAGGTGATTTGTGGGTAACGGGTCAAGCACATAACAAATTTAATCATCTTCCTATGCTCATGTTCTGTTAAATTTATCGAGAAGTTATCTTACAATAAGAATAAGCGCCTAATGAAGGTGGATTTAACAGGAAATCGCGGCGCGCATGGCGTTTCACCTGTCGCCAAACATATCACCTAACCCGCCTAATACAGACCCCTCTCCCTTCGAGCCGCTAAATCCACTTGCCTGAATCACCCGGTTTGCCAGGCGAGAGAATGGCAGGCTTTGTAAATATACTGTGCCGGTACCGCGTAATGTAGCCAGAAACAGGCCTTCGCCGCCAAAGACCATGGATTTCAGGTTGCCTGTTCGCTCGATATCGTAGTCTATACCGCTGGTAAAAGCTGCTAAACAGCCGGTATCCGCCCTTAGTGTTTCATTATTGAGCTCGCGCTTGATGACAGTACCACCGACATGGATAAACGCCTTGCCGTCGCCGTGCAGCTTTTGCAGGATAAAACCCTCACCGCCAAAAAAACCTGCACCCAGTCTGCGCTGAAAGGCAATCTCCAGTGAGGTGCCAAATGCTGCGCACAGAAAGGCATCTTTCTGGCAAATCAGTTCATTACCCACTTCGGCCATGTCCAGTGCGATTATCTTACCGGGATAAGGTGCCGCGAATGCAACCCGCTTTTTTCCCTGGCCACTATTTTTGAAATGGGTCATGAAAATTGATTCACCTGTTAACACCCTTTTACCCACGTTCAACAGTGAGT
>JAHEKD010000001.1:0-7397 GCA_024638545.1 Gammaproteobacteria bacterium | reverse complement strand
CGCCAGCCGGTTTTGACCCATCACCCATCTTGGTTTCAAACCCGATACCGTCATCCATATAATTCATGGCCCCGGCTTCGGCAATGACCACTTCATCCGGGTCAAGCTCAACTTCGACAATCTGCATATCATCGCCGAAAATTTCATAATCGATTTCATGGCAGCGCATTGGTGACTCCTTGGTAATAATAAAGCTGTTCACAGCAGCTAATCCGCATTATGCAATAAATATCTTTTTCAGTAGGGGTCTATGCACAATGACTACGGATCTTGACTGCGTTATTGAACGCATATTATGACCAACCTTAACCTTATTTAAAATCGTTTTTGATTGACTAAATTTATGACTGCCGGATAAAGCATCTTAAAAATTGATCATTATTCCTCTGCTGCTCATCCATCTACTTAAAGACCCGGGTTGTTTTGGCTGTAATGGCCATTGTGATTACTATTAGCAGTTTGTTTGCCGCGACAACCTGTCAAAATAGCCCCTCAACAGCAAGGCCAATTTACATTAATAACAGCGATTGCCGCAGCCGGTGATGCAGCCATGTCGTATTTAGAGCTGGACAGCGATACAGGCCAGGCTAATAATTGAAGAAATGTATATTTAAGACGGGATCACAAATGCGAGTTTTAATTTCCGCTGGCGCAAGCGGCCTGGGCCTTACGATCGCGAGAAAATTTATTGATGAAGGCGCCAGAGTGCATGTCTGCGATATTGATAGCAAAGCCATTGATAAGATCGAAAATCATCATCCAAAATTATCAGGTTCACTCTGTGACACCTCGAAACCGGACCAGGTGGATACGCTGTTTGAAGATGCAGACAGGGCATTAGGCGGTCTCGACGTACTGATCAACAATGTCGGCATCGCCGGCCCGACCGCTCGCATTGAGGACATTGAATATCAGGACTGGCGGCGGACGCTCGAGGTTGATCTGGACAGCTTTTTTCTATGCACAAAATTCGCAATTCCCAGACTTAAGTTAAATCCCACATCCAGCATTATTAACATTTCCTCTACTGCCGGATGGATGGGTTATCCACTGCGTTCACCCTATGCAGCTGCGAAATGGGGCGTTGTAGGCTTGAGTAAAACACTGGCAATGGAACTGGGTGAATACAATATCCGTGTCAACTGTATTTGCCCGGGCTCACTGTCCGGAGAACGCATGAACAGGATTATTGCAGCCGAAGCGAAGGTCAAGGGCATAGACGAGCAGTCTATACGTGATGGCTATACTTCACAGGTATCGTTGAAAACCTTTATTGATCCATCGGACATTGCAGAAACCATTCACTTTTTATGCTCCCCGGCCGCCAAACGAATTTCCGGTCAAACCATCAGTGTTGACGGCAATACCGAAACCTTGCGGGCCTGAAGCAGAAACCGTCTACTATACTCATCCTACCCTGCCGCCAAACGACACCGGCAAATCATCAAAGTCGACGCCAACGATCCTTAAGTTTATAAAAAATATGCCGTGTTCAAGATTCTAATTCCCTGACCTGGTTATTATTAATCATCTGTTTTATCTGCTCAGTGGTATATACCGGAATCCGGTGCACACATTCGTTGGCCTGGTAGAGATCGCTCAGGAACGCCTTGCGGGCATTGACTGCAGCAATGGTTTGCCGGAAATTATTCTTATTGCCGCTGACTGCAGGAAAAAACAGCACGCCTGCAACTAAGTTTTTGGAATTTTTTTCTTTAAGTACAAGCTTTTTAATTGCATTCAGTTCAGCTAGGCGTTGCGCTGTTTCACCGCAGTGCATGCTACTGTCTGACACCCGGTGGGTGGGGATGGTATACGACTGTACACAGGCTGTAAGACTCATAACAAACAGGACTGAAGCAATTAATGCTTTGTTCGATTCATTTAACATTCTGTTTTTCCGGAACTGTGAATATAAAAAGATCAGGTTTAGCAATACTTAACCGCTTAAACACGTATGTTATGTTTATTGTTAATCTTTGACAGGCAAGGCGTCATATTTCGGTAAATTTGCGGTTTCCTCATGCCACGGCGCTTTTGAGGCGACAAATATGTTCCATTTCGGTTTTACCTCGGGATCATCATCAAGGGTCCCTGCTGTCACCACCATTGTACGGCCGCTTTTCTCCAGCCAGGGCAGTGAGGAGCCGCAGTTTTTACAAAAACTGGTACAAAAATACTTGGTCTCATCAGGCGCATATGAACCGATGTATTGCTCTCCCGAGAGCCATCTGAAATCATCTTTTTTTACAAACAGATTAGACGCATGCGCACTGCCCGTAAACTTACGGCACCGGGAACAGTGGCAGTATTGAAATATATTCATGTGACCCGTAATTTCATAGGTCACGTTACCGCATAAACAGCTTCCCTTAATTTTGTAGTCTTTTGCCATAAAGCTATATCCTGATATTTGATTTTACAATTCTGTTTTGTTACAGAAGTTACGATTACCAACGCCTGTACTACACCTTAGCGGTCATTATGCAATGGGCGAAAACTTACCATAACCACTACCTGTTGGATAAACATTCTGCAGTCATGATTATTTCAGTAACTTTAGAATATCTCAATATATATTATAGTAATATCACAAACCGTGAATCTCTGATCATCAACGCCGCTTCTGATTTAATATTTAACCGGTCGATTGTGATCAATAATACGTGAGTGTGACTTTTCGCTAAGGTTCGTCAAAATAGTTCAATTAAAGCCAGATCTTCAACCGGGTTTTTTGTCTTTTATGCATTTACAGCGTTTCGATGCTATTGACTTAGCACAACCAAAAACGTTCACCTAGATCATGGCAGGATCAAAAATCTGGCAATAGATGCGTTGATAGATGTCTCGACAGCCGCTATTGTGCACTCACCACTGGTGGCTGCTGCGATTCCGGATATGACCACTTTGCGTAACCTTGAAAGCCGCCCGGGTTCGGCGAATGTCCTGTTTATTGATTATTGGGGCGACATGATCACTAGCCCGCATTTCTCACCGGACTTCGTAGCGAGACGGTTAAAGGATGTGGCTTGCGTGGCGTGAGGCGGTTGAGGATTTTATGCCATTTGGAAAACCCTGTGTACAGTGGAGCAAGCGTGAATACCATTGCCGACGGCACTAGCCCGGAAGCGCAACAGTGGCTGCACCGAATGCCTTTGAAAACAATCGGATTGGCAACTGCGTTGATGAGGTTACCGGTGAATCCTGCACAAACAATAATTGCGCCAGTGGCAGCCAGATTGAGATCACGACTGACCCGGTGATAACAGCAGCTGATAATTGCACAATTTTTGTCATACCGGGCAATACTAATATAAGTGTCGAATTTTGTTTGTGAGCTTGATTGTAGATAGCGTGCTAACAAGCCGAGTGGGAACCCGGACACTGTTTGGGCATGGGTACCAAACTATTTGCTGATTATGTTCTCGATAACCCTTCTTCCAAAGTCATGGGTTGGTGCCTCCCAGTGTGGGGACCGACGACCGCCATCATAGGCCGGTGATAACCTGCCCAGTTGCAGCAACTCCAGCATGCCGATGTCCTCCCTGTTCAGATCGTCCCACATTGCAATGAGTGCATCACGAGGCAAACGGTATTCTTCCGAATCGGCCGCATCCCCAATTAGAAAGACATGCAGCTCTTCGCGAGTTTTATCCGAAGCAAGCGGATATGACACTAACAGTGTGAATTGATCCGGATAAACTTCAGCAGCAAAATGTGGAAAACATAAAAACCATAAACCCCGCCTGGCATCTTCGTCCGGCAGATTTGGATATCTAGGCAGTCCATCACCCCGGCCCTCTGCCGGCGCTGGGAAAATATAATCGTTGTAAAACACCTGCTCGGTCCATTCTCCGGACCAGCGCACATTCATCGGCGCGAATTTGAGCAATTTCGGGTGTACGGCAAACACGTGGTAGCCTTCCATGTAATTTTCATAGACCAGCTTCCAGTTGGCCTTGAGTTCAAAATCCAGTTTGCCGGCCCACCGGAGTTTGGAGAAATCGTAATTTCTGGTTCTTTTAAGCATGGGAAACAGCCACTCCTGCAATGGCTGTGCGTCACCCGAAACATTTACAAATATACAATCATTCCAGAGTTCACAGCGTAACTGCATCAGATCGAGTGCTGGGCCGCCGCCATCTTTATGGACATCGTGCTGGTCGGCCCCAAAAAAATGAGGTCGGGAAAGAATCTTGCCATCAAGTGCATAGCTCCAGCTTCAACCACTCATCGGACCAGTAAGCCTGATTGGGTAAACCGCTTGCCTGCTCGATCGGAACAAAAGCCTGTTCAAATCCCTGACTGCCAATCAACTGCTTTACTTTATCCACATAGAGCGGGTCAAAATTCTGGATATTTCCCGGCATCAACCTAGTCCAGCAGATTATCCTCGAATGGAAAACTTGTTAATAACTCATAACCTGTTTCAGTGACCAAGATCTGTTCTTCGAGCTTGACACCATCGCGTTCGCCTTTGGCGCCTACATAACTTTCGATGCACAGCACCATACCTGCCTGGAACTCGCCGTCATAGGGATTTGTACCGCGAAATACGGGGTTAATTCTTGGGTACTCGTCGCACATGCCGACGGCATGCAATATACAGGGATAGCTATTTTCATGATAGATCTCGTCTGTTCGATACGATTGCAGCTGAAACTCAGAAAATTGCAGCCCGGGCCTGATAAGGTTCATGTTATGCTGGATTTCAGCGTGGGCAATTCGATAAATTTCTTTTTGGCGGGAGCTGGGTTTACCCGGTCCACAGTGTAACGTGCGTGAAATATCGGCGAAATAGCCGAATGGCCCGATCATGTCCGTATCAAAACCCACCAGGTCACCTGATTCAATCTTTCGCATCGATGCTTCCTGCAGCCAGGGGTTAATACGCGAACCGGAGGCCAGCATTCGGCCATCATGCCAGTCGCCATCATTGGCGAGATTGGCATAATTTAAAAGGCCCCATAGCTGCACTTCGGTGACACCCGGCTGTAATGCCTGCTTAAGCTTGCTGATACCCAGCTCCGCTACAGCAATTGCCCAGCGAATACATTCAACCTCATCGGCAGATTTAATGACCTTGGCATGCTCTGAGATCCTGACGCCATCAATCACCTCAAGTCCTTTTTTCTCCATCGCCTGGGTAATGCTTGGATTGACATACTCAATTGCCACGCGCCGGTTATCGGTACCAATTTCATGAAGATAGTTAACGACATCGTCGGCAATAGCGTTCGCGCTGTCGCCAAGATGAAAGCCACCATCGAAAAAGGACAGGGCATGGCCTTTTCGGTTTTCATCAGCATTCGAATTCGTGTCATAGGCGTTATACAGGCAAACCGGGCCGTCAACCGGGACGAATGCATAACTGGTTGGAATGTGCGACTGGAATAAACCATAGCAACGGTAATCAACGGCATAGCGTAAGCTCACCGGACTTATCAGCAGGCACATTGCAGCGCCGGCCTTTTTCAGCTCATCCTTAAGGCGCGTCATGCGGTATTGATGTAAACGAGCGAAATCGATATCAGGCATTGGCCGAATCATGGACAGGTCACTCCAGCTATCGTGGGCGACTAATAGATCCGGGTGAGATAAATTCATCTTCTGGCCAATGTCAATTACATCCTAAAAGGCAATTATTAACCCTTGAGAAAATTAAATCTAGCACTTCTTTCAAATCCAGCCATCTGTCAGAAACAATCGCCTCGAAGCAGTTCAGGTTTTTTTCTTTATACCAACTGCTTCACCCAGGCCCCCGGGGCGCTGATGGGCTGCCTGCCCCCGGCAATAGTTTTCAAGCAACTGAAGTTTATCTTCACCAAAGGCTACGGTACGGCGCTGATCAAGATCGACATGCATCAACAGCTGCTCAGTATAGGCCGCCATAAATCCTTCTTCAGCGTGATACATTTCCATTAACACATGAAAAAGTTTGGGTGCATAATCCAGAAACAGGTAGTCTACATAGAGCGGTGCATCCACACTCAGCTCCTGCAAATATGTGTAAGCTCCCTTGGTGGTAAAAAGACTGCGGCGCTCTTCAGTCACATAGCGCTCCCCTAAGTCGATGATTTCCTGTACCTCAAACGCAGCATTCTCAAACGCCAGCGTGTAATAGGCCACATTCATGTGGCCATTATAATCACACCACTCGGGTTTTACGGTTTGCACCGACGTGCGGATTGGATCGGAAAAGTCTACTGGCATAACCGGGTCTCATCATTAGTTCGGGTCAACTTATTATAAATGGTTAAGATTAAAAGTTTATCCTTAAAGCACAGGTAATAAATCTGAGCGAATGCAAACGATATCGCTTATGTCGATTTGCTGTGGAAAATACGATTGAAGCATCCACCGGCTGTCAGCACCTTGAATGAACTTATCCGTTCAGACCCGACACTTAGGTCAACGAAATGATCAATTAAAGATACGTGTGACAAACATACCGGTCACCGTCAGTATTTATCGTCAACAGCAATGATTTGTGATTAACGGAGGGACAGTGTTAATCCCTCCGTTATCTGAATTACTATTCGATTAATATTGATATACTCTTGTTAACGCCGCGCCGGCAATATGATTTTTACTGCCGGCAAATATTCACAGGTACATTTGAGTCATTACCGGCCTTTATTTGATGATGTAGCCGTCTACATTTTTATGTGTCGCCCGACCGGCCTGGTTAACTGCTGTTAATTTTAAATCACCCGAACTTGTAATTGTTATTCGACAATCCAGCCGCATAGCGCTGGTTTGAACACATATCAGGTTTGAAACGCCTGCCGTGTTGCCCCAACGCAGCTTGACTCCACTCGCTAATATCGGTTCATCACTTCGCACAGTGAATGTCGTATCGGTAATCGGACTCGAGCTGGTTTTGGTCGGTGCATTGACTTTGATCCATAGGAAATCCTCGTTATCGATCAGGTAGTCTTTTTTGCTGTTATGGGTGACATTACCTGCCGCATCGACGGCTCTAATTTTCAGATCTCCTGATTGATCAATTTTCATCTTGCAATCCACACGTTTTAAGTGGGTCTGATTACAGCTGAAGTAGGATATGCCAGCCGTGGTATCACTGTGCACCAAAACATCACTCGCCAGAATCGATTCATTATCCTGAACGACCACTGTTGTGTCTGTAATCGGATACGAACTGACTTTTGTAGGTGAATTAAACCAAATAAGCGGTCTTTGAGCATCCGCTTCAACGAGATCAATGATATAACCGTTTTCGCTCTTGCTAATAATATTGCCAGCCAAATCCATAGCCTTCAGTTTCAAGTCACCCGAACTGCTAATTCGAACAGCGCAGTCTACCCGTTTCGAGCTGGTCTGGACACAGTTAAAATTTGAAACACCCGCTGTAGTATTACTGTGCACAACCACTT
>JAHEKD010000226.1 GCA_024638545.1 Gammaproteobacteria bacterium | reverse complement strand
TGGCCCAGGAGGTCGTCAAACTGGCAGATAGCGGATCGAGTCAATTCGGGACACTTTATCCTGACGAAATGCCAATCTGGGATAAAATCAGAACAATCGCAACAAAGCTCTATCGTGCCGACGATATCACGGCTGATCAAAAGAGTCGAAACGCAATCAAAGATCTCGAAACTTCCGGTTTTGGTAATTTGCCGGTCTGTATTGCCAAGACTCAGTACAGTTTTTCTACAGACCCTGCCCTGAAAGGTGCGCCGCATGGCTACATCGTGCCAATTCGTGAGATTCGTCTTTCGGCGGGCGCCGGATTTATAGTCGTTGTTTGTGGTGATATCATGACTATGCCCGGTCTTCCACGAATCCCGGCTGCCAACCATATCAAGATTAATGAAAAAGGACAGATCGAGGGATTATTTTAATTTATACGGGCCTACATAACTATGACTATTCAGCAAATTCAATACCGATTGATTACTCCAGGTTGCATGACGTTACGGTAAAAATAGACCTGCAAACAAAAGTTCCATAATAAGATGGTGCAGGGATTGAGTTTCAAAGAAAGCGTTACGGTTCAGTAGGCCCGGCCGGCACGTCTTGTACCACCCAACTGGCTGGCATGTAGATGCCGTCATGCAGTGATTGGCTGGAACCAAAGTCTGAATCATGCTGAGCGGTTGCCATGACTATACTGAAAACACGTCAACCAACGGCGCTGAAAATAGCTTGAACGAGAGGCAATTTATCAACCTGTTCCCGGTGCCGTCTTGAAAGCGATTGAATTCCTGACTAATCATGGCTACAGCCAACACCTGGTTAAATACTGCTTCTACCGCTGTCGCCGGCAAGCGCAATAAAGTGTTTGGCTGGATTAAGTATAATAAAGCCGGTGCACTTACGGGTGTGCGAAATTTGTTTAACCTGTGTCTGAATATATCCACAACATTCAGGCGACGAAGAGGAGACGCGATATGGGATTTGTGACCACCCACATACTAGACACCGCTCAGGGCAGGCCGGGCGCTGATATCAGCATCAGTTTGTACAGGATTTGCACTCAACGCGAATTTGTAAAAACAGTGAAAACGAATTCTGACGGACGCACTGACCTGCCCATATTGTCAGAAGATGAGTTTATCCTGGGCACTTTTGAGCTTGTGTTTAATGTGAAGGCGTATTTTTCTGACTGTGGGTTAGCGTTGCCTGAACCACCATTTCTGGATGAGATTCCTCTGCGCTTTACTATAAGTACAGATGACCATTATCATGTGCCGCTTTTAGTATCGCCATGGAGTTACAGCACCTATAGAGGCAGCTGAACATGGAAGGCTATATTTTAGAATGGTTAAATTTACTGGGGCGCTGGCTGCACATGATTACGGGCATTGCGTGGATTGGTGCATCATTTTATTTTGTCTGGCTGGATAACCATCTGCTGACGCCAAAAGACCCGGCGGACGAGGCCCGGGGTGTCGGTGGTGAGGTCTGGTCCGTTCACGGTGGTGGTTTTTATCACGCGCAAAAATATAAAGTCGCGCCTGCAAAGTTGCCGGAACCGCTGCACTGGTTTAAATGGGAAGCCTACACCACCTGGTTGTCGGGCATGTTTTTAATGGTATTAATGTACTGGTATGGCGCCGAAATTTATACAATAGATCCAGCTGTCATGGCGCTTAAAAAGTCAACCGCCGTCATCATCGGGATGGTGACCATGGCAGGCGGATGGATTATCTATGATCTGTTATGCAAGTCCCCGCTCGGGAGGAATGACAAAAGACTTGGAATCGTTATCGCACTGTTTGTATTTGTTATTGCCTACCTGCTTTGTCAGGTGTTTAGCGGTCGCGCGGCCTACATACATTTTGGGGCAATGTTGGGGACGATTATGGTTGCCAACGTTTTTTTTATCATCATACCCGGTCAAACAGAATTAGTGAATGCCACCAGGGAGGGTCGTGTTGTTGACGCTGTTTATGGATTAAGAGCCAAGCAGCGTTCAGTCCATAATACCTACTTCACCCTGCCGGTTTTGTTCGTGATGATCAGTAATCATTATGCGATGACCTATGGGCATGAATTCAACTGGCTGATTCTGATTGGAATCACTATCGCAGGCGCATTAATAAGGGTCTATTTTGTTCAGCATCACTTCGGCAGGCCATCACCAATCACGATCGTAATTGCAGTTTTTATTCTGCTCGCGATTGCAGCCGCTATCGCCCCCAGATCATCAGGGACATCACAGGCCGCGGAGATGACTGCGGCTGAACGATTTGCCCAGGTAAAGTCAGTTATTGATAACAGGTGCAACAGCTGTCACGCAATAGTGCCCACCCAGCCAGGTTTCACGGCACCGCCCAAGGGCATGATCTTTGAAACACCGCAGCAGATTGCCAGCCAGGCCTTGCTGATTCATCAGCAGACTGTTGTTACCAAGGCCATGCCGATTGGAAATCTGACACAAATTACAGAAGAAGAACGCGCTTTAGTGGATAAATGGTATAAAGATGGTGCAAACATTGATTAAATCAGGCTGGAAATTGAATTTTGAAAATTTTAAATTCACGTTGATCTAAACGCAACAACACATGACAAAGGAATCCAAATATCCAAGAGATTTAAAAGGATACGGCCGGTTTCCGCCAGCCGTCAAGTGGCCGAATTCGGCGCGACTGGCCGTGCAGTTTGTTATCAATTACGAAGAGGGGGCAGAGAACTGTATCTTACACGGAGACAGGGCGTCAGAGGCATTTTTATCAGAAATTGTCGGCGCATCGGCTTACGAGGGGATGCGCCATGTCAATATGGAGTCTATTTATGAATATGGCTCAAGGGCCGGATTCTGGCGCCTGTATCGTTTATTCAACCGTATGCAGTTTCCAGTTACCGTCTTCGGTGTTGCCATGGCACTCAATCGAAATCCGGAAGTTGTAGAGGCCATACTAAAAAGCGACTGGGAAATTGCCAGTCACGGCTACCGCTGGATAGATTACCAGTTTATTGATGAATCAATCGAGCGCGAGCACATGCAAAAAGCAATTGAGATTCAAAAGCAGCTTACCGGCGAGGCCCCCAAAGGCTGGTATCTGGGACGCTGTAGTCCGAATTCACACCGTCTGGTGGCCGAAGAAGGTGATTTTATATATAACGCGGACAGCTATGCTGACGACCTGCCGTACTATGATTCGCAATTTACGAAGCCACAATTGATGGTGCCCTACACCCTGGATGCAAACGATATGCGATTTGCCACGCCACAGGGTTTTAATAGCGGTGATCAATTTTACCGCTATCTGAAAGACACCTTTGATGTGCTTTATGCCGAGGGTGAGACGCATCCAAAGATGATGTCTGTCGGTCTGCACTGCCGATTGATCGGTCGTCCCGGGCGGGTGCAGGCACTGGCAAAATTCATGGATTACATCGCGAAGTTTGATCATGTCTGGGTCGCCAGAAGAATTGACATTGCCATGCACTGGTTGCAATTACAACCTCTTTCAACACCAAAAGCGGGAATCCACAAATCATGACGATATCCAGGTTTTCGCAATCACCGTGTGAATTAAGTGAAAACGAATTTGTTGAATTGTTTGGGGGTGTTTATGAGCATTCTCCATGGATCGCCCAACTGACCTGGCAAGGTGGACTTGATAAGACGCATGATTCAGTCAGTAAGCTGGCCAAAGCGCTTGCATCAACTGTGGATGTCGCAGATCAAGTCATGCAACTGAAGCTGATTAACGCTCATCCGGATCTGGCGGGACGCGCTGCAAGGCTCGGAGAATTAACCAGCGAATCCACATCTGAGCAGGCAGGCGCCGGTATTGATCAGTGCAATCAGCAAGAATTTGAGCAGTTCCAACACTTTAACACCGCTTACCGGCAAAAATTCAAATTTCCTTTTGTGATGGCGGTTAAGGGAAGTAATCGCCATCTTATACTAGCGGCATTCAAAGAGCGACTTGATAATGATTGCCAGACTGAATTTAAACGTGCTATCAGTGAAATACATAAAATTGCCCGTTTCAGGCTGGAAGAAATTGCCAGCCGATAAGCTGATGTGGCTTTCTTTCCAGTCTCCTGTTACTTCAGGTTTCATCGTCAACAAGTCATGAAGCCTGGCTTGAACAGCCGAATCCATCTCATTTGGCGTGCATTTTTTAGCAGCATATATGCGAAATATACTGCTACCAAACTCAAGTGAAAAGATATAAAGTATTGAAAGCTAACAATAAAAATCCCGAAATGATTGCCGAGAGATAAAGTTTTAAACACACCAGAGTAATCAGAAGGTTACGCTGATGTCCACTGTGAGGATTACACATGAAGCGAATCAGGTCGGCACTAATTATTTCATTTATTAATACAGGGAGTTAAGCATGAGCACGAATGCTGAGGTTATCCGCTTTTTATTGAATGGAAAACTGACGACTGTCAGGGATGTTGAATTAACACTTACAGTTTTAAACTATCTTCGCTACAAATTATGCATGGTCGGCAGCAAGGAAGGCTGTGCAGAGGGTGACTGTGGCGCCTGCACGGTGGTGGTAGCGGAACTGGTGGATGACAGCCTAGAGCTACGTGCAGTAAATGCGTGTATTCAATTTATTCCGACACTTCACGGCAAAGCATTATACACGGTAGAGTACCTGCGTCAGCAATCCGGCGCTCTGCACCCTGTTCAGCAGGCAATGGTTGATTGCCATGGTTCACAGTGCGGTTTTTGCACGCCTGGTTTTATTATGTCCATGTGGAACCTCTATCTTGAGCACACGCATAAAGACACCGTTGCCAGTGATGAGCAGTTGCGCACGGCACTGTCGGGAAATCTTTGTCGATGTACTGGCTATAGACCAATCCTGGAAGCAGGCAGGAAAATGTTTGATTTGCCGGGCGTCGACTTTGACCGTGAATCGGTGGTTAATCAGCTAAAAGCGCTGCAAGCTGAAAACACATTTGAATACAGGTTCAACGAGTCTACCTTTTATGCACCTATAAATTTAGCTCAATTAGTGACTCTTAGAAAGTCAAAGCCGGCGGCAACGATACTGGCCGGATGTACGGATATAGGTCTGTGGGTGAACAAACAGTTTCGTGATCTGGGTGATATCATTTACATTGGAAATGTTAATGAGCTAAAGCGAATTGACGTTGCAGATAATCAGCTTTATATCGGTGCCGGTGTGCCATTGAA
>JAHEKD010000225.1 GCA_024638545.1 Gammaproteobacteria bacterium | reverse complement strand
TGCCGACCAGGCGAATGATTTGTGATACCAGACGAATGGTGTTTTACTATCGCGCCTGCCCTCAGGGTAAACGCATTTTATTTGGCGGACGTGTTGCACTTACAGAGGGCGATACTCTAAAAAGCGCACCATTACTGCACCGAAGAATGACAGAGATTTTTCCCCAATTGCAAGATACCAAAATCTCTCATACCTGGATGGGATACGTGGCCTTTACATTCGATGTCATGCCTCACTTTGGGCGGCATCAAGGCATGTATTACAGCATGGGTTACTGCGGCTCGGGTGTCTCGCTGGGCAGCTACTTTGGCATGAAAATTGGAAAGCTGGTACTTGGTGAATCAGATGGCAACAGCCCTTTATCCAATGTAGCATTTAATACCCGCCCCTATTACAACGGTTTCCCATGGTTTTTAGGGCCCAGTATCATGTACTACCAAATGCGCGATAGAATTCCACTGTAGGTTTTGTATTCACAATAAATATGTACGCTATCCTTAAAAACACCGCATTGTGAAATAATATAATTCAGTCTCGCGAAATAAAACTATCATCAAATGAGAACCTAGCATTTCTCACCGGACTTCGTAGCGAGACGGTTAAAGGATGCGGCCTGTATGGGGTTTACGACCAAAGGCCGGCATTATGTTATCAGCATATGTGCCGGCACAAGGGCCTGCAGGCATCGTTGACACTATGTCGAGGACCCTGTCCGAGTAAAATGCCCACTGGGCGTGGCAAGGGACCGTCGCAGTAGTAGGGCGGTGAGAAATGCAGGCTAGTGATAGTGACTGGATGTACGGTTTCGGTTGCTAAAACTCAGCAGTAAAAGCCATAACCCGAAAGCTGCAAATAAGTGTTTTATTGAATGACCGCTTATAAAACCTGATAATGAAAAGACCGCGTAATCAAAATGCTCAAACAGTTTTGCAATTACGTAACACAGCAATACCCACCAATACGTAAAACCATGAGTAAAAGGTGATGTAAACAGAATTAATACGATTGCAATGATCAGCATAGGTAAAAACTGTACCAGGCCATAAAAACGTAAGTCCCCGTCTCCAGCCCTCTCCCCGATGTACCAGTAAATTACTGAACTTATGCCTAATATCAGTAGAGGTGGCAGGATAAGTTTTGCAAATTTCTGTGAAATGAATTCTGCAATAATGATCGACAACAAACTTGATATTACTATAGTCAAGGGTACGCGGTCCCACACCAGCGTATGGTTTGCAGGCCATAAATGATAGTAGACTGATCCCAGTGCAACCAGGATGACACCGGCAAAGAAGACCCAGTAAACCAGTTTGAATTCGTTAACAATAACCAGTTGATCGAAAACCATTTTTTTAATAGCTGAAAAGCCTATCAATAATAATGGCAGATTGGTAACTACGTTAATAAAATTTGGTATATGAAAAAAAGTGCGATCATCTGTGAATAGATGATACCCGGCATCCTGAGGAATCGGGTCCAGACTTAAAACCAGTATCGCAGTAACTGTAATGACAGCAGTAACGATAAAAGCAGCACTATTTAGTTTTATGGATGGTTGTTTGAATATATTAGGGAAAATTCTATGCCGCCCTGATATTACGTTTTTTTAAGTACACCAGCAGCAGCGAAATCGCGGCGGGTGTAATACCTGGAATTCGAGCAGCCTGGCCAATACTGGCCGGTTTTTGCTGGTTTAATTTTTGACACACTTCAGCCGATAGACCTTTTATATTACTGTAATTCAAATCCTCAGGCAGACGTATACGTTCACTGCGCCGATGCTTTTCAATCTCGTTTTGCTGGCGCTCGATATAGCCTGAATATTTAGCCTGTATTTCGATCTGCTGCGCAACTTTTTCATCCTCTACCCCAGGACCTGCACCGGGTAAGCTTAAGATTTGCGCATATGAGACTTCCGGACGCTTGAGCAGTTCACTCATTCGAATTTCGTTTTTCAAGGGCTGCCCCAGTACGCGTTTTATTATCTCGCCATTTAGCTTATCCGGGCGTATAAATGTGGCCTCCAGCCGTGCTTGCTCAAGGGCAATTGCACGTTTTTTTTGCTTAAATGCACACCAGCGCCGATCATCGACTAAACCAAGCTCACGGCCTTTTTCAGTCAAACGCAGATCCGCATTGTCTTCTCGCAACAGCAGGCGAAATTCGGCCCTCGAGGTAAACATGCGATACGGCTCCCTGGTTCCCCGGGTGATTAAATCATCAATCATTACGCCAATATAGGCCTCGTCGCGACCGGGTAGCCACGGGCTCTTCCCGTGAATTTTCAAGCTGGCATTTAATCCGGCAATCAGTCCCTGCCCGGCTGCCTCTTCGTAACCGGTGGTGCCGTTGATCTGGCCGGCAAAATAGAGGCCGTCGATGTGTCTGGTCTCCAGGCTGGGTCGTAAATCACGCGGATCAAAAAAATCATACTCAATGGCGTAGCCAGGACGCGTAATTATGGCATTCTCAAATCCATCGATACTTCTCACGTAGTCAATTTGTACTTCAAATGGCAGGCTGGTGGAAATGCCGTTTGGATAGACTTCTGTGGTATCAAGTCCCTCTGGCTCAATGAATATCTGATGAGAGTTCTTATCGGCGAACCGCACAACCTTGTCTTCGATAGAAGGACAATAACGTGGACCCACGCCCTCAATATTGCCGCTGTACATAGCTGAGCGATCAATGTTCGCTCTGATAATTTCATGGGTTTTTTCATTGGTATAGGTAATATGACAATCGATTTGTCGAGGATGATCAGCAGCTTTACCTAAAAATGAAAAACTCGGCACCGGATTATCACCGGGCTGCGACTCCAGTCTGGAATAGTTTATCGATTTTCCGTCAATTCGCGGCGGCGTACCGGTCTTCAGACGCTCGACCTTAAAGGGTAATCCTCTTAGCCGTGCTGCAAGCGCATTTGAAGGCAAGTCTCCTGCCCGGCCGCCTGCAAACTGCTGATCACCCACATGAATTTTTCCACCCAGAAAAGTACCTGTCGTCAATACAACTGCCTGAGCATGAAATTCAACACCCATTTGTGTTTTAACACCGTGCACCCTGTTTTGACCGACGATCAGGTCATCAACGGATTGCTGGAACAGCGTTAAGTTAGGCTGATGCTCTACCGCTGCACGCACCGCCTGTTTATACAATACCCGATCTGCCTGCGCACGGGTTGCACGCACGGCAGCCCCTTTTCGCGAGTTTAGAATTCGAAACTGTATGCCACCTTTATCGATGGCCATGGCCATCACGCCACCCAACGCATCAATCTCTTTGACTATATGACCTTTGCCGATACCGCCGATCGCCGGGTTACATGACATTTGACCGATTGTTTCAATGTTATGCGTGATCAGCACCGTTTTTGACCCCATGCGAGCGCAAGCCAGGGCTGCCTCGGTACCGGCATGGCCACCGCCAACCACAATCACATCAAATTTGTCAGGATAACGCATGAGTCTTGCCAGAAACTAGTATTGCCCTATTGTTGTGTTTTATGTTGTTGAATTCAAGCGTAAAACTGAATTTTTCAACATAGATTGCCTGAGATTATGGTGTTTGTTAATTTATCAAGTTTAAAATAGACTAAGCCGTTAACGCAGATTGCGGAACTTAACATAATTAAGCCTAAACTTTATGACATCATTTATAAGATCAATACTCTACATTCTCGTGCTGTTTTGCTGTACAACGGTGATCGCGGATGGCGGCGGCGGGGGTTCCGAGAGCGAGTATTCACACCTGCCAAGTGATTTTGATAAGGCGGTTAAAGCCATCGAAAACGAAGATTTTTCCATGGCTGTTACAGAGCTTGAAAGTCTTCAAAACAACCGTGTCGATGACGCGGATGTCCTGAATCTTCTGGGCTATGCTCATCGAAAACTTAAGCATTTCACCCTCGCTGAAGATTACTACATGCGCGCGTTAAGCATCGAGCCCGAACACAAAGGTGCCAATGAATATTTGGGTGAGCTCTATCTTGAGACGGGTCGACTTGCGGAAGCCGAAGAGCGCCTGATGGTACTTAAAAAAGCCAGTTTCTTTCCCAATAAACAGTATAGGGAATTAAAAAAAGCAATCAAAGCCTACAAGGAGGATTAGTTTATTCATATAGTCTTGATCAGTGACTGCCGTGCAGGGTTTTAAGTTCAGGCCCAGCACTTTGTGCTGATTTTTTCTGACCTTGATGAATACCCCCAGGCTGCTATTTTAATATTCCACTTAATTTTACCAATATCAGCACAGGCTTCTAACCTTGGCGAATCCATATTTGATTTTGCTGATTTATCTGCAGTTTTTTAACCCGCATTTCTCACCGGACTTCGTCGCGAGACGGTTAAAAGATGCGGCCTGTATGGGTTTTACGACCAAAGGGCCCGCAGGCATAGTTGACACGATGGCGAGGACCCTGACCGAGTAAAATGCCCACAGGGCGTGGCAAGGGACCGTCGCAGTAGTAGGGTGGTGAGAAATGCGGGTTAAAAGCGATCCCGCGTTGTAGAAATGCAGGCACTTGCAGTCCTACAAAAACTGCAGCTTAAATCACCACTGCCAATTTACAATGTGACGCAATTATTGCTAACTGACCTGGCTTGCGATTTGATTTTTTAATTTATCAAGATCATCTGTAAACGACCTGATTCCATCGGCCAGTTTTTCGGTAGCCATCGGGTCCTGATTCAAGGCCCAGCGAAAGTCGATTTCGTCAAGCGGTACGGCTTCAACCGATTCAATGTTGGCTGGATCAAGTTTAAGCGTTAACTCACCTTCCGTATCTGCCAGCTCCTGCATCAATGCCGGTGAAATAGTCAGTAAATCGCATCCGGCTAATTCGCATATCTCACCAATATTGCGAAAACTGGCGCCGAGAATGATGGTGTCGTAGTTATTGGATTTGTAGTAGTTATAGATTTGTTTTACAGAAATAACGCCTGGATCGGTCTTTGCCGTGTAAATCTCCCCTGTTGTTTTTTTATACCAGTCGAGTACACGGCCAACAAACGGCGAGATCAGGGTGACACCCGCATCTGCACAGGCGATTGCCTGATGCAGACCGAACAAGAGTGTCAAATTGCAATGAATACCCTCTTTCTCCAATACTTTAGCGGCCTTTATGCCCTCCCAGGTTGAGGCCACTTTTATCAGGATTCGTTCTTTATCAATGCCCTTTTGACTGTATAGATTGATG
>JAHEKD010000224.1:4548-5199 GCA_024638545.1 Gammaproteobacteria bacterium | reverse complement strand
CATCGTGTCAACGATGCCTGCGGGCCCTTGTGCCGGCACATATGCTGATAACATAATGCCGGCCTTTGGTCGTAAAACCCATACAGGACGCATCCTTTAACCGTCTCGCTAAGAAGTCCGGTGAGAAATGCGGGTTAAGGTACAGATTATCGCCAGTCCAATAATAATGATCGACTGCTCATGTCGAATCAGCCGTTCGGTAAACGTCATCGCCGTCATAACAAACTGTTAATGCCTGACAACGCCGTGGTTATTTAAATGGATATGGGCAAACTGGGCATTACTGTTCTCGTGTGAAATTGAAACCGGGCCGCTTGATTTTGCGGTCGCACTGCCTATTTCTGCGATGGAATATTCAAATCCGCTTGGCAGGTCTATCCTTGCCCGATGGTTTTCTCCCGATACGATGTGTTTTATCGGCTCGCCGTTACTCTCAATCAAGCCCTCAACGGATAACTTTCCAATACGCTGTTCGACGTCTACGCTTAAATCAATGTGTTCAAAAACGGGCTCAAACACCTCGGCCATGGTTGAAGCAAAAACGTTCCACATGGTTGCACCCGCATCCGTTTCCTGGCCACTCATGATTGTTAGCAATGCCTCCCGCTGCGCCTCGCTTGCTGAATCGTCGATAACCATATATGCTTTGCC
>JAHEKD010000224.1:0-4538 GCA_024638545.1 Gammaproteobacteria bacterium | reverse complement strand
CAAGACACCGGCCGCCCTGAGTCCATCCAGGCTGGTGTCACCAAAATGGCCGCGCTTTATCTGGAAGCCTGCAATCGCTTCACAATTCCCATGAGTGGGCAAGGCGCTGAATTGACAGGGGCAGCCATAAGCACAGTTACAGCTGACGAATTCGTCAGCCTCAATTTCCCAATTAATCATTTTCATATTCTCCTTTGTGTGTTTGAAATTCTTGTTATAAGTAACAAATGTAACATTATTACTTAAAACAATCAAATTAAGTATTTTTTAGTTAAAGATAAAATCATCGTTGACTAAATGAACCGACTTTTTCCCGGGTTTTTTATATTTTTTTCGGTATTCTCCGGCATTCTAGCTATACATCTTTAATCACCATTAATCTTCAGATTTCATAGTACAATCTTTAAGTACACCCAATGAACAGAGGAGATCGCGATGCTAAACAATCTATTAAAATCGGGTATTTTATTATTATTCCTGATCATCAATAGTCAGGGCGGATTCGCACAGCAGGACAGCATTAGAAACGTAGCCAAAGGTATTTACAGTTTTTCATCCGGTGACGGTTACAATTCAATGTTTATCGTCACCGGTGATGGCGTTGTGGCGATTGAGCCCGTTGATCCTGCTCATGCACAGGGTTTGCTCGACGCAATCAAATCAATAACCGACCAGCCTGTAAAATACCTGCTGCACAGCCACAATCACTGGGACCACAGCAAGGGTGGCCAGGTCTTTCGTGATGCCGGCGCAACCATACTCGCACACAAAGAGGCGTATGACTGGATGCAAGCAAACCCGCATCCCGACATGGTGCTGCCGGATGAGCACTGGAGTGGTGCACGTGAAGACCTGAAACCAGGCGACACAACGATCGAACTTCATTATCTGGGAATGAGCCACGGCCTCGGCATTACGGTGTTTCTGCTTCCCGGGGAAAAGGTCATCTACATTGCGGATGTTGTCACCCCCCAGGCGGTTGCTTTTCAGTATCGTGCCGGATTTTAATCTTAACGAAATGAAGCGGGCGCTTGCTGATATTGAGGCACTGGATTTCGACAAGGCCGTCTTCTCGCATTCCGGCGGTGGTGATGTCGTCGGCGACAAGACGAGCGTGATAGAGACCCGGGACTATATCAATGACCTGCAGGCGGCCGTGATTGCCGAATTTAAAAAAGGCACGCCCTTCGGCTAGGTGCCGGGCGCCGTCAAGTTGCCTAAATACAGCGACTGGGTAATGTATGACCAGTGGTTGAGCCTCAATGCCTGGCGGGTGATGCTGGATATGCACATGGGACCGTTTCCCTGGCGCCCGGAACGGTAAAGTGCCGGTGACAAATGAGAATTATTTGTCACCACTTCCAGAAAATTCAGTTACTTTAATTGCTAAGACCCATGGAAAACAGGGGGCCTCACACGCAATCATTACAGATCGTATGAACTGTCCGGAATGCCAGTTCGCTTAGCTCCTATCTGAATTAAAGAGACACAAGTGTGTCTTAATCTATTTGGCACTGCGAATAGTATTTGATGACATGAATAATGCTACTTAGCCAACAAGCGTTGTGAAACTCTAGTTTATTTGGTTGCCGCCGTGGCAAAGCTTGCTAAAGTATTGCTGATATTTTTTAGCACATCCCTGCATTGCTTAAGTTTATGACGAACACCTTGATACTTCGGATCATTATAAGCAAGCAGGACAGAGCCTGAGCTGTCTTCATAGACCAGGAATTTTTGCGGCAGATCAATCGCAACACTACGCTGACATTTCATTAACGGTGTGCCCACTTTTGGGTTGCCAAAAATAATCAGCGTTGTGGGCGGGAGTTCCAATCCAACGCTTTGGGCAGCGGCAGCATGATCAATTACGATGGGAATGCGCATGCCGTTATGCTCAAGAACAGATCGTACTCTGTTTACAGTTGTCTCAAAATCGTAATTACTTTTAACATACTTTAAGCCCTTGCCTTCGGGACTATCAGCGAATGCGCTAACAGAAATACATAACAAACATAGAATAATTACATTTTTCATATAGAACTCCCAATTAAGATTAACTTTCAATAAGTTCAATATACTACCAAGATCTTTTAAAAGATTGATCGATATCAATACATTCTGCAGCCAATATTATTATTAAATATAATAAATGTTGTTACTGCTGCAGACAGCAATGGTTAAAACTAACGGAAAGAAGAGAATGACAGCGAGTACAATAAAAGATATATAAATCCTAGAATCCCCCTGATTTTACTCATCTTTGTCCTGGGATTTCATGTTGGCATAACACCGGCCGATGACCGGATTTTAACGGTTGCAAAGTCAGGTGGTGATTTCGTCAGCCCGCTGAGTGCGATGAATGCAATTAAGGATGCAAATTTTTATCGACGATATAAAATCATGATTGGCCCGGGACGCTATTATCTTGGCGGCAGATCCCTGCGAATAAAACCCTATGTGTCCGTAGAGGGTGCGGGTACAGAAATGACGACTCTATACGGTAAGGTGTAAGGTCGATATGCTGGATTGGTAAGGATCACAGGCAATTCGGAGTTAAGTCATATTACCGTTTCAAATGGTGGTTATATTATTGATGATGGTGATATATATAATGCCATCTATGTTAACCCAAGAAAAGGCGCCGCACCAACCATCCGCCATGTAGTGGCTTTCGCATCTCCATACGATGATTATGAGACTAGTCATGGAAGGGGGATATTAATAGTTAAAAATTCTCCAAGACTCGAACATGTCGGGACTTATGGAAAATCAATTGGCATTTACAACTTGGACAGTTCCCCGTCGCTCTACCGAGTCAATAGTTCGGCCGGGTTTGATGATGGTAACGAACCTTTTGCCGGCGCCGGGATATACAATAATAAAAGCACGGTGGAAATGGATCGTGTGTCAGGCAGTGGTTACTTCAATATTGGTTACGGAGATGGCTTGGTAAATACGAATGGATCTCATGTTAACGTCAAAAATTCCACACTTGGCGGTTGGATTTACAATGATTCATCTTCGTCTGCAACTATTGTGAACAGTCAGCTTAAAGAAACAGTCTTTGAAGGTGGAAATTTTACCTGCCTTAATTCTTACGACGACTACTATAAACCCTTGAATGATACGTGCCGGTAATATAATTTTTATAACCTAAATTAAAATGACAGCCAATTTAATTATTTAGATTCTGATAGATATAACAGCCAGGGACCGGTGACAAATTATTCCCATTTAGCACCCAGTCTCAAAGTTAAAGGGCGTTTACCATGGATGGAGCTTCTTTCCTGGACGCCGGTATTAGCCTCCGGTGACGAGCAGTGTCAAGCCGCCTACCGGGTCCTCGCGGTCGAAGGCAGTGTCCATCCCCCTGATGCGCAGGCCGGCGACCTGGCCTTCGTCCAGGCCGAGGTTGGGTACGTTGATGCGAAAACGCGTGAACACCGCCGACTCGTTCATCTTGCGGAACTTTTCGACTAAGTCACGATGACGCGACAGTTTTGTCTCGCCTGCTGCCACCTGCCCAAGGACATTGCGCATCTCCAGGCTCAGGCGCTTTTGCTCGCCGAGGTCCGGACCGTCGCGGCCCTCGGTGACAACAACGATCTCGTTGTTACCCGGGACGATAGTGACGTGTGCCTCGTGCTCTACAACCTCAGGTCCGGTGATGTCCACCCAGCCGCGTTGGGGGATGTCCTCGAAAGGCCTCGCTTGTCCAAGGATCGGATGACGCAGCTCGAAGATCTCCCGCGCCTTCATCGGTGCGAAGCCGAGCACCATCTGCGCGATCGGCATGTGAAATAACAGAAATTTGAATTGTGTGTTCTGCGCCACGATATGCAGGTTCTGCTGCGCAATATGCCGGTCGAGTCGTGGATCGAGCTGAAAGTCGTCGAAGGGCACATCCAGCGGAGAGAAAGAGAAACACCGGGCGAACAGGCATTTGTGTCCCGCCTCGCTGGACGGCACGGTATAGGGGAACTCGATTGTGGCAGAGCTATCCGCATTGACCCAAGCCGCCTGCATGTTGGTGAGGTTGGTCAGGCGCTTGGCCAGCCGCACGTCGAAGCCGATGGAGGGATCGACCATGAAAAGTTCGACCTTGGCGCTCGGCACGGCGAGGTCGCCGCGGTTTCGCAGCACGACGCGGATGCTGTAGGTCTGGCCCGCCTGCAATTCAGTGGTTACGGAGGTGGGGTTCGACAGCGGCGACAGCGTGATGTCCGGCGAGTGCCAGAAAACAATATTGGCGAAAGGCCGCACGCCCTGGTCGGCGTCGAAGGAGCGCATATAGAGAAACGAGCTGTCCTCGAAAAGATCCGGGGGTTTGCGGTCCTTGCGGGCGAATTCGCGGGCCAGCCTCTTTAGCGTGTCTTCGTTGTAGGCGGCACGCCTATTCTGGAGTTCAGCGAGTAATTTGGAGATGCGTACAGCCCCTCTTCCCAAGCCTGCTCTGACCGTGGCCTTGCTTGCTGCTGCGCCACGACCCGTTCAGTCCACGACTCATTCGTTCGTTTCGCCTGGTTGAGGATCGAATA
>JAHEKD010000223.1 GCA_024638545.1 Gammaproteobacteria bacterium | reverse complement strand
ACTGGCACACTGCCATGCTGCTAATGCTGCGCAAATATGATCCGGCATATAAAGTGTTAACGGGAATACGCTGTGTCTATTCAATTCACAACCTGGCCTTGCAGGGCATCAGGCCGTTAGTAGGTGACGAGTCATCATTACGGTCATGGTTTCCGGGATTGATTTGCGATACAGACAAGATCGGCGATCCCCGATATGAGCACTGTATTAACCCTATGCGTGCGGGCATCAACCTTGCGGATAAAATTCACACGGTTTCACCGACGTATGCACGCGAAATTCTACTGCCAAGTGATATCGACGCGGGCTACATTGGCGGGGAGGGCCTGGAAAAAGACCTGGTCGCCGCAAACACAAAAGGTAAACTGGTGGGTATCCTTAATGGTTGCGATTATCCGGGCAATGAATACAAAAGTTTGCCGAGAAAGAGGCTGGCAAAATTACTGGTAACAGAAATTATTAACCTGATTGTAAGTCAGCCTCACGTTGACAGCGCGCTTTACATGGCTCAAAAACGTGTCGGATCCTGGGCATCAAGAAAAAAGGCCGGCCTGATTGTCACCAGTGTGGGGCGCATAACCGATCAGAAGATCAGCATACTTAAACAGGAAATGCCTTCCGGGAAGACCGCACTCGAGGAGATATTAATCGAACTGGGGGACGACGGTGTTTTTATTCTGCTGGGTAGTGGTGATCCTGATTTGGAGCAGTTTTTAACCTCTCTATCCGGCCCTTTCAGTAACCTGATATTTATCAAGGGTTATTGTGAGGGTTTATCAGAGGTGCTCTACAGCAGCGGAAACCTGTTTTTAATGCCCAGCTCGTTTGAGCCCTGTGGAATCAGCCAGATGCTGGCAATGAGGGCAGGCCAGCCTTGCCTGGTGCATGCTGTTGGCGGCCTGTGTGATACCGTTACAGATGCGGTCAACGGGTTCAGTTTTAACGGTGACTCGCCGGCGCAACAGGCCGCTAATCTGATTAAACGCTTCATCGAAGTGAAGCGGCTTAAGTGCGATGATTCTGAAAAATGGAATGCAATTTGTGAGCATGCTCGCAATGCTCGATTCCTCTGGGGTGAAAGTGCGAAACTGTATATCTCCAGCCTGTACCAGTCTTAATGCGGTCTGTGAAAGGTCATGATCATTTTATCCTATTACCCTGTCTTAAACTATTGAATAGCAAATTAATATTAAATACCGGGATTATTCCATGAACAGAATTGATGAGGTTTGGAAGAAATTAAAACAGCACGCCTTTCGTATGAAGTCTATATCCCTGAGCGAGTTATGCAGCAATGAGTCTCGATTTCAAAAATATTCTGTGCAGTTTGAACAAATGCTGCTGGATTATTCAAAAGAGAAAGTGGATGACGGCGTCATGCAGGAACTCCAGTCACTGGCGCATCTATGTGAACTCGAAACAGAGCGGGAAAAACTCTTCGGCGGTGAATTAGTGAACTTCACAGAGCAACGCCGGGTGCTGCACATGGCCCTGCGTGGTGGCACGGATGCAAATTTGACGATTAATGGTAAGAATGTAATCCGAGAGGTCGAGTCTGTATTAGATAAATTTCTTGAATTTGCTGAATCGGTGCGCACTGGAGGTCACCTGACGGTAACCGGTGAGCGATTTACAGATGTGATTAATATCGGCATCGGCGGCTCTGATCTTGGCCCATCAATGGTGACTGAGGCACTGGCGTCCTGGCATGATGGTCCAAATCTTCATTTTATATCCAATATTGATGGCGACCAGATATTCAGCATCTTGAAAAATCTGAATTGTAAAACAACCCTTATTATTGTTTCCTCAAAATCCATGACTACCAGGGAAACCATACACAACTTTGAAACCGCACTGGATTGGTTAAAAAATGGACTCGGAGAAAAATTTGGTCACCATCTCGCTGCCGTTTCAACAAATCTCAAGGCAACACGAGAGTACCGGATTGATGACAGCCGGGTGTTTCCGTTCTGGGACTGGGTAGGCGGGCGATACTCCGTCTGGTCCGCGATTGGCTTGCCTGTTGCGATTGCCACCGGACGTAAAACCTTTAAAGAGTTTCTGGCTGGGGCCAGGGCAATGGATAAACATTTTCGAACGGCCCCGGCCACCGAAAATATGCCGGTGCTGTATGCCCTTTTAGGGATATGGCGTCGAAATGCCATGAACTGGCCAACTGTTGCCGTGATTCCATACAGCCATTGCCTGAATAAATTTCCGGCCTACATTCAGCAACTGGACATGGAATCAAACGGCAAAAATATAACCCGACAAGGTGTGCCCGTTAATCACCCAACCGGGCCACTTATCTGGGGTGAGCCGGGGACAAATTCCCAGCATTCATTTTTTCAGTGGCTGCATCAGGGTACGGACATAACGCCGGTGGATTTTATTTTTGCGGCAAACGGTAATCCGGGAAATGAATCCAGGCGCTACAAGTCGCACCATCAACAACTTATCACTAACGCGGTAGCGCAGTCCAGTGCCCTTGCATTCGGCCAGAACCGGGAGCAGGTGGCCGCCTCCATGCAGGCAGCCGGTTGTTCTGACGAAGAGATTAAAAGGCTTTCGCCGTACCGGGCATTTAATGGCGACAGGCCATCGACGGTCATATTATTTGATTGTCTGACACCTTACCAGCTAGGTAAACTGATTGCGCTGTACGAACATAAAGTCTTTGTCCAGGGTGTAATCTGGAACATTAACTCTTATGATCAGTGGGGTGTCGAGCTGGGTAAAAGACTGGCTGATGAACTGAGCCCCGCAATAACAGATCGTGATTTTTCCCAGGAGATTGATGCTTCAACCCGGGGACTAATAAAGGCAATTCATCACTTCCGGGATTCGTCCGGATAAAGAATTGCGTGTCGGTGACGAATGAGAATTATTCATCACCGATCCCCAGGCAATTGCCGTACACCTGCTGCATAGGGTAAAGTAGTTGGCAGATGTACTTATTTGTCACCATCAATTATCCATTGCGGGATTTAACCAATGCTTAAACAGGAGTCCGATACCATCACCTGGTTTATTATCGAAAATCATACCGGGTCAGGCATCATTCAATTGCTCAGAGAGGTGGAAGGAATCCGCGTTATCACGAAGTCTGAACTGAGTAGCGAAAAAGATTTCAAGTTTGGTCACACCGATAAAATTTGCATCACCACGGAGACCGTTCTCGACGATGTTCTAAGGCGTCTGGACGATGACACCCGGCATCTCATGATCGAAAAGCTCAAAAACAAGGTCGCTTTCAGAGAAATACTGAAACCAATCTATCCCGATTTTTTTTATAAACCGGTCACGCTCTATGAATTGCAAAACGTTTCCCTGGATCCGGAAAAAAAATACTTCGTGAAACCGGTAAAGGGTTACTGGGGCAGTGGCGGGCGCGCCATTCATGATGGAATCGATTTAGTCAGTATAACGGATGAGATTCGTGCCGAATTAAAATACCGTGAACAAATTTTCTCCAATGCCGTTCTGTCTCAGGAAAACATGATAATAGAGGAGTTTTTAGAGGGTGAAGAATACGCGGTGGATATGTTTTACGATGACCAGGGAGCGCCGGTGATCACCAATATTTGCCATCATCCGCTGCCGAAACATCGTGAATATCTCCATGTTCTTTACTACACATCGCATGCTTTTTATGATGGACTCTATCAGCGTTTTATTAATTTTTTTACACAGCTGAACCGTGAGCTGCAGGCCCGTTCGCTGACAATTCATGGCGAATTCAAAGATCACAGCAATCAGCTTATCCCTGTAGAGTTGAATCCGCTTCGTTTTGGCAGCGACGGTTTTGCAGATTTACCCTATCATGCATTTGGCTTTAATCCTTTCCTGGCTTTTGCAGAAAATCGAAAGCCCGATTGGAAAACGCTGTGGAAAGCAAAGCAGGATCACTATTTTGGCTACTGTCTTGGCTATAACGGTACCAATGTTGATCTGCAACATTATCGACCGGATTTAAGAAAGTTTCGCAACTTGTTCACCAAGATCCTGACCGATAACGCTATGAATTACCAGCAGCAGCTGGCATTTTCCGCTGTCTACGTGGAAGAAACGAGTCTCGAGAAAATTTTTGATTTATTGAATGTTGATTTCGAGGAGTTCTTTGTTCACGTCAAACAGTATTCCAAAACTTCGTTCCACGAACTCTATCAGGCAGGTATCAAAGTCCATATCGATGCAGATCAGCTGGTTTGGCGAAAAGATGAACCCGGGGACTATTTGCTGTTACTTCTTGACGGGGAGATGCAGGTGTTTATTGAGAATAATAACAACCATGAGATCATCCTCGACACCATACATGCCGGAAATATCGTCGGGGAATTCTCAAGCCTGGATGGACTCCCTCGATCAGCTTCCGTCAGAACCAGGAGTGACTGTGTCGCAATGAAAATATCCGGCCCGGCATTCAGGAAGTTGTTAAATAAAGTACCGGATATACTTGAGGATTTATTCTGGCAACAGATGAACCGCGTTCGCAGAATGAACAAGCTCATTGCGAACTGATCCCGGTCCAATGCTGATTGGTGTCGATAGAACTATGCCGTCCCTGCGAATTAAAATGGAGAGAAAGATGTGGAGAAAAGCCGGCCCTATCAAAATCCTGTATATGGTAATTTGTCTGGCGTTCTGCCTGTCCTCTAAGCTGGCGATTGCGCAGCCCGGCGCACAGACAACGCAAATGCAGTGCACGCAAGCGCTCAAAGGGGAGGTGAAAGTCAAGGTGGGCATTTTTATTTCCTCCTTGTATAACCTTAATTTCCAGGATAATTCTTACAGCATGGATTTCTGGATTTGGTGGAAGTACGACAACCATGAGGATGCCCAATGGGAAAAGCATCCGGTCAATGGCAAAAGAATTTATATCCCCTTTAAGCAAATAGAGATCATTAATAAACAGTCTTTTGAACTGGAAAAATCGTACCAGGAAGTTGGCTATGACGGGTCGGTATACGTGATGGCAAAATTCAACGCTACGATTAATCAGAAGTGGGATTTCTCGCAATTCCCGTTTGACACTCAAAAAATAATCATGGAGCTGGAAAGTGTCGAATATGATTCAAGTAAACTCGATTTTATCGTCGATGATCAGGCAAACGATTTCATGGTGAGCAGCGATGTCCGTTTTGCTAAATGGAACATCGAGCCTTTGCTGAAGCTGGAAACCTGCGACAAAATATATGAATCCTCATTTGGG
>JAHEKD010000222.1 GCA_024638545.1 Gammaproteobacteria bacterium | reverse complement strand
CCTTGCCACGCCCTGTGGGCATTTTACTCGGTCAGGGTCCTCGACATCGTGTCAACGATGCCTGCGGGCCCTTGTGCCGGCACATATGCTGATAACATAATGCCGGCCTTTGGTCGTAAAATCCATACAGGACGCATCCTTTAACCGTCTCGCTACGAAGTCCGGTGAGAAATGCGGGCTATAACCTGCCCTGATGAGCGTCTTTTCATTTTTAGGCTGTTGATGTGAGGTCTTATATCGAAACCGGCGTCTTGCGCCCAGCATCGCCTGCACCGGGCATCATCAAAATTGCATAATGAGCAGATCGGCACACACAATTAAGTGCAAGAATATACGAAAATGCGGGCTGGCGTGATGATATTCATTTACGGAATTTTGAAAACGCCATCAAGTACCCTGCGCAAAATTCGAAAATTGCAATCAGCAGATTCTTAAACTGGCTGCAGGCAATAATCAAAGTCATCCTGTAATCCTGTTTTGCGATACCAACCTGATATACACAAAACAGCCAAAACTGATCGACAGCGGCCTTGAGAGTCTATTCAGACTTAATTACTGGAAACGCGAGCGGTTGCCCATCTACAGCCGCTGAGATTACGATTATCTACTGACAGATTTATTTCAGGCAATCAATTCTTTAATCGCATTGTCTAGGTATTCGGTAAATTGTGCGTCATTGCCCGGTGATGCAACGCAATGGCCCCAGGGTGATTTAAAAATCCTTAATTCACCGCCTCTGATGTGCTTAATCTCAAGCTCATTGTCTGCCGGTTGAAAATATAAATCGTTATCACAGGCGATGATGATGGTGCTTGCAGTTATAGCCTGCAGTGCAGCTTGAAAATCGCCCTGATAAATTGCGTTGCTACTAATATCGCCCGCCTGCCAGGTCGCCAGCTTGGCTAGCAGGTCATTTGCATCCCAGTTTAGGTGATCCAGCTCCCAGTCAACAAGCAAATCTTCAGCGGTTTCCAAACCAATCTGACGATGGAGTTTTTCCCGGTAAAACGTCTGTGAAAATGCCCAGCCCGCGTAGACACGCCCGAAAGCTTTTAAACCCTTTACCGGCGGTTCGCGATAAAACCCATTGTTGAATAAAGAATCAGCCTGCAGGGCAGCCTTCACGCCCTCAAGAAAAACGATATTGTGTGGCGAGGTTTTTGCCGAGGCGCAAAAAGGCAGAATGTGCGCTACTTTGTCGGCATACTGTGCCGCCCATTGAAACGCCTGGCAGCCGGCCATCGACCAGCCGGTTACCAGTAAAAGGGATTCGACACCGAGTTGCTTTCTCAATAATTGCTCCTGCATCGCTACATTGTCGTACAGCGTCACCAGGGGAAAATTCCCCCGGTCTGCAGGCGCTGGTGTGTTACTGGGCGAGGATGAATAGCCGTTTCCGATTAAATTGATTGAAACGATGTAGTGCCTTTCTGGGTCGATCGCCCTGCCGGTTCCAAAAAATCCCTCGTTGCGGATATGCGAACCGGTATAAAAAGTGGGCAGTAGTACGGTATTGTTCTTTTCGCTATTCAGCTGTCCATATGTTTTATAGGCCAGGCGAGCATCCGGAAGCACGGCACCTGACTGCAGACTAACGTCGCCCAGGCAGTAGATCTCGTAATCTTTATGCATGATTTTAGCTGAATGCGTTTGTTAATATAGCCGCAAATACTCAGTGACTTCCCAGTCACTGACGTGCTGATGATAGCGTTCCCACTCGTCCACCTTGTAGGCAAGATAGGAGTCAAGCATTACCGGGCCCATCACTTCCAGTGCCAGCGGATCATCGCGCAGCGCATCGGTGGCCATCATTAAGTTTCGCGGCAAGCGGCGTATGCCCAGGTCTTTGAACTCCTGCTCAGTCATCTCGTACAAATCACGGTCGGTCGGCGGCCCCGGGTCTATCCTGTTCTCAACGCCCTTGATTGCACCTTGCAGTGTCAATCCTAATGCGAGATAAACATTCATGCACATATCCGCAGCGCGGTTTTCAATACAGTGTCGACTTTGCGGCAATCGAAACTGGGCTGAACGATTGTTATAACCGTAGGTTATGTTGGTTGGTGCCCAGGTCACTGTCCCTCCCTCAAAACCACCAACCCGCGGAACCAGCCCGTTATAGGAATTCACGGTTGAGCAGGTAATGGCCGTAATCGCTTCAGCATGTGCCATCAAACCACCAACGGCGTATTGTGAGGCTTTACTCCAGCCTTTACCTGAGTCGCCAAATAAATTTTCACCCGGCTTTTTGACTGACTGCATGGAAAAATTGATATGCGCACCGGAGCGCCAGTCGCCAACCGTAGGTTTGGGCATAAAGGTGATAAACATGTCGTGGTCTTTTGCCACCTCTTTTAACATGATCCTGAGGAACACAAAACGGTCAGCCATCTGCAGCAAGTCCGTATAATGAAAATCAAGCTCAAACTGTGAATAGGCACCTTCCGCCACGACATCGTGAAGATTCCAGTCCAGTTCCTCGAGGAGGTCTATCATATCTTTCAGAAACGGCATCGAGTCGATAGAGTACTCGACATCATATCCAAACGCCTGCCGGCGCGGCCTTAATCCATCAGCAGGATCACTGTCAATGGCCTTAACCGGCTGGCCGGACTCATCGTAACGCATAGCAATAAATTCAGGTTCAATCCCTGCATAACCGATATACCCCTGCTTCTTTGCCGTAGCAATAGCGCGTTTAAGCGCCTGACGCGGGCACACATTGTAAGGTTTATCCTCCCAGAACAAATCAGCGAAAATGATTGCCATCGATCTATCCCAGGGACAAATATAAACCGCATCCAGATCAGGCACCATCAGCTGGTCAGAATCAGCCGGTGATAACTCCGGCACATATGAAATTGAGTGCACAGCAAACTGGGGCCCTTTGCCCAAACACAGTAATTCAAAATCACTCATCGGAACCGGCTTGGTTTTTGGAACACCAAACAGATCAATCCAGCACGATAAAACGTACTTGACGCCTGCATCTTCAAGCTGTGTGCGAACCTCGGCAATTCGCCTTTTTGTTGGCAGTGCATCTTTAAAATTCTCAACATATGCAGTCACTGATTAGTCCTCTATTGATACGATTGTGTTGGTTATCTTTCCTGTCTACGGCCAGTTTTGCTTCAACAAAAACTGGTTTTTAAAGTTCTTGAGCCCACTCATGGTTTCACTGGCACTGATATCCACCTGTGAATGAATTTCGCGGTCCAGAAAATCGAGAAAAGCCTGACGGTCATTACTGACAATCTCGATTAACAGGTCAAAGCGCCCGCTTACCCATAATATATAGACCACATCCTGTGATGCTGCCAGTCGGTCAGACACCTTTAGTATCGAATGACCCGGTGCCACTTTCAGGCCAACAATGGCATCGCTCTTGTATTCCGCTGCTATTGGGTCAACAATGGCAACAATTCGCAATAATCCGGCTTTTTTCATACTGGCAACGCGATTGCGAATCGTGCCTTCCGAAACGCCCAGTTCATTAGCGATTTCTGAATAAGGCATACGTCCGTCCGCTTGCAGCATTTGAATAATTGAGCGGTTAAGCTCATCCGTAGCCGGCTGTTTTTCCTGTTGCGAACAATCATTTTGATGTTCTGGCGGAATCGCTTTATCAGTAATCTTTGCGCCACGAGACATAGAGTTGCAGAATAGTTCTGTTATTCGAAATTTATGTCGCAGTTTAGTTACGAATTACTAATTTTTCAAGCAATCTATATAATGATTGCGAATATTAAGAATTTAATATTACTGATAACGTAAATATTAAGCACCTGAACATGCACAGAACTAATCATCCGGACATTCCAGATAACGCAATTATTCATTCGAACACCCGATAATTGTCAGCCAGGGGTTTAACTTAAGACAAAAGTCCACTCAGTAGACAGGCAGAATTTTTCAACCTATATTGGTTACCTTCAAAACTGGCAGGGGTCGCCGAATCGCGTTTTTGGAAAACTTAAAACCAGATTATCACGCCGCATTTCACTGCCGACAATGACGAGGTTTATATTCCCTGACTGCGGTATTTAAATTTAATAAAAATACAGCGGTTTAAAAACAAAAAAACCGTTGTCAGTTTAAGTAGACCCGGAACTGGGCATTGGCTGTTGACGGGTGACTCTGTTTATCAACAGACTAAAACTGCACCTCTCAACTAACCCGCATTTCAGGACAATTCACGAATTCCCAAAATTGTCGCACCAAGGCACAGTCGCTGTGCTACATTTTTTATCTAAGATTATTGATCAGAAATCTGTAAAGTGACGAAATGAAATATTTTGCAAATTCAACGTTGACACTAACCGAACAGGAGATGAGAACCTATGGGTATAAGGTGATCGATCATTTAGTGAATCATTTTCAAAACCAGGCATCAAAAAAGCCGGTCGCTGCGGCCTCGCGTGAAGAAATGGAAGCATTATTCCTGGAAGATATACCGTTGATGCCCGCTTCAGCAAATGAAGTGCTGGATTATGTTATCGAAAACGTCATGACCAACAGCTCTATCATCTCACACCCCAAGGCTTACTCATTTGTACCAGGACCGAGTAATTTTATCAGCACGATGGCTGATGTTCTGGCCACCGGCTTTAATATATTTTCAGGTGGCTGGGCCGGATCACCGGCAGCAGCTGAGCTGGAAATTGTAACTTTGAACTGGTTGCTGGATATATTTGATTTCCCGATAGAAAGTGGAGGCGGCATATTTACCAGCGGTGGCTCTATGGCAAATTTAACTGCCCTCGTCACCGCGAGAAATATCAGATGTGGTGATAACTTTTCAAATGCTGTTATTTATTTATCAGATCAGGCACATTCTTCAAATATCAAAGCAATTCGCGTTATTGGATTTAATAAAAACCAGTTTCGTATTATCCCGACAGACTCAGAATTTAAAATATCATTAAACAAGCTGAAAAATGCAATTGCCAAGGATCGTTTGCAGGGCTTTCAACCATTTTGCATTATTGCCTCGGCAGGCACAACCAATACAGGGACGGTTGATCCGTTGAATCAGATTGCCGATATTTGTGAACTGGAACACCTCTGGATGCATGTTGATGGTGCTTATGGCGGTGCAGCCATTTTATCTGACAACGGCAAGCAGCTATTAAACGGTATACAAAGGGCCGATTCTTTAACGGTTGATCCGCATAAGTGGTTTTATCAGCCGTATGAAATGGGCTGCCTGCTGGTA
>JAHEKD010000221.1 GCA_024638545.1 Gammaproteobacteria bacterium | reverse complement strand
TTGTGCAGCCAGTATTGAGGTAATACCTGCAGGGTCGTAAGCCGGCGCCACTTCAACTAAATCCATGCCAATGATGCTGCCACGCTGGCTCAACCCCTGAATCAGCTCAAGCACTTCGTAATATGAAAAACCGCCATGACTGGGTGTGCCTGTTCCGGGTGCGATTGAAGGATCGAATCCATCAATATCTATGGTGATGTAATAACGCACATTCTCTGGTACCAGATCGAGTACTTTCTGTTTGCCAAGCTTTCTGACCTGTCTGACAGAGAGAATAGTTGAACCCGCCATGCGCGCAGCCTCATAATCACTGCGGTTCGATGATGACACGTTGCGAATACCCAGTTGCGTCATTCCGCTTACATGCGTCATTTCTGAAGCTCGTCTCAATGGATTACCGTGTCCGTATCGAACGCCATGGCGTTGATCGACAAAATCAAGGTGCGCATCAAACTGGATAACATGAATCGGGCCAAGCTGATCAAATGCCTTAATTGCCGGCGCATGTACAGAATGATCACCACCCAGAATGACGGGCATCGCCCCCTGAGATAATAACTGCCTGACTGCGGTTTCAGTATTAGCATGACTCTGCATCATATCGGTGTGAATAATGTCCGCATCACCGACATCAACAATACGCACCTGATTTTCGGTCAGATACATTGCATCGTCCTCGTGATCATAAGCGCCCGCATGACCGAAAGAAAATAGAGTGGATGCTTCTCGAATTGCTCGCGGGCCGAATCTCGCGCCCGATCGCCATTGGGTACCCATGTCATTCGGCACACCCAGAACAGCAACATCCGCATCAATTGAATCCCAGTCATAGGATACGGTTGATTTTGCAAAAGTGCAGTGGCCAACAAAAGGTAAATTCAATCGACCCTTTTCGTAGTCATTCCCAGTCATCAGATTTCTCCGTATGTTTTAGGTACCAATCATTGAGATGATAAAGAGTAGCAAATATTTTGAAGGCCGACGATTTAATATGGTCCATCGGTTCGACCAGATCCGGAACCATCACCGCTTTACAGCCAGCACTGATCGCCGCCTGCATGCCAATATTAGAATCTTCAATGACCATCATCTTCTCCGGTCTGACACTCACATCTGCAGCAGCCTGCAGGTACTTGTCCGGGGCGGGCTTGGCTGGCAGCCCCCTGTCCGCCGTAATCATTGCATCAAACCGATCAGGATAATTCCAGCCTTTAAAATTTCTAAGCACCGAACTATGACTTGATGTGGTGACCAGGATCAAAGGCATGTTTTGTGTTTCCAGTGTTTCGAAAAGTTCATGAAAACCTGGTTTAAAGTCGGCACCCTCCTGATCAAAAATGGTGCACACATATGACCACCAGAGCGACCTGAAACGACCCACATCAAAATCTGCGCCAAATCGATCATACATCAGTTGATCACAGGCAGCCTGGGAATGGCCGATAAACCGTTTGTAGTAATCCGCTTCAACCTCAAGCTGAAAGTGGTCTGCAGTCATAAAAAATGCTCTTTTCGAAATTAGCTCGGTATCAAAAATCAATCCGTCCATGTCGAAGGCAACTGCCTCGATATTATTAATACTTTGAATTAAATCCATCTTCTAACTTTATGTTTATATTGCATATATTTTTCTTTAAATTTATTTTCCAGAATCTCCTCTTCAGGAATAATCTGAAATACGGTGATATACCAGACAAAGAACGGTAATACCAACACAGAAATATAGTTGCCGAGAAAAATACCCCATGAAGACAATATAATAAGCAGACCCAAATACATCGGGTTACGGGTGTATTGATAAACGCCCCTTTCTGCCAGGCTTGAAGACTCACCGGGCTTCATCGGGTTAATCGTCGTTTTTAATGATTTGAAATTTAATAACGCACTAATATCGATAAACAGCGCAAGGCAAATCAAGCCTGGCGAAATGAAATTCGCATACGGTAAATTAAAGCTAAATCCGGTAAAAAAGCGGCTGGCCAGCCACATGATCAAGGCACAAACCAGGCCGACAACAGGCGGCGGGATTTTCAATTTTAGCGACATTGAACTAAATTATAGTATCCTTGGTTCAGGTACAAGAACAATCCCGCTCATATTTTCAACTGCATCCTGGATTGTCCTTGCCAGCTGCCAAAGCTGACCGCCACTTGCCTTGCCATAATTAACCAGTACCAGAGCATGATGCGCATAGACACCCGCATCCCCGATTCTGAAACCTTTGAATCCGCACTGGTCGATCAACCAGGCTGCCGAAATTTTACATTCAGTGTCTGAAATCCGATGCATGGGAATGCTGGGATGATCAGCTTTCAATGATAGATACTTGCGCGTTGAAACAAGCGGATTTTTAAAAAAACTGCCGGCATTACCAATGAGTGACGGGTCAGGTAATTTCAGCCTGCGAAGTTCACAGATTGCGCGGCTTAGCTGTTGTGCTGTGACCGATCGTGGATGCAGTTGGAGTTCAAGCAGCTTTTCTTTTACACCTGAATACTCGAGCACCGGCGAAAATAGCCTGGATAACCTGAATCGCACTGCCGTGATGATGTATCGATCAAGCCTGTGTTTAAATATGCTGTCCCTGTAAGCAAAATCACAGTCGTGTTTTTGAAATTTGACCTGTTTGTTCGAGTGCAAATCAACGGCAAGGACCGATTCAATAAAATCTTCTATTTCAACACCGTATGCACCGATATTCTGAATCGGCGAGGCGCCGACTGTCCCTGGAATCAGGGACAGATTCTCCAGTCCATGAAAACCATTTTCAATACACCAGCAGACAAATGCATGCCAGTTCTCACCCGCACCTGCCTCCACCACCACAGAATCTGTATCGTCCTCTAAAATGCGTATCCCCTTCAACTGGTTAATAACCACCAGTCCCCTGAAGTCACTGGTCAGTAATATATTACTGCCGCCACCTAAAATTAATCGTTTTTGGTGTTTTGCAAGCACCGGCAGAAGTTCGGGAAGCTGTTCTGCCGAACTCAATACAGCCAGCTGATCAGCATCTGCACACACAGCAAAGCTGTTAAAATGTTTCATTGATACGTGATTGTTCAGACCCATTATCATGATTGTATATGTCGTTGATGATTTCAGATAGCGCCGTGGGTTCAAATATCCGCTAAAATTCAAGTTGCTCAACTTTGGTGATGGATAAGCTCAATGCCGACAAACCGCTCCAGCTCATTAATTGATTATTTAATTGGCATAAAGACTCAGCTAAATGCAGACGCAAGAATGTCATATGAGATGCTGCAACAACGCGATCGTCGCATCGGAATGGCGTTTTCGCACTTAAAATCCGAGCCTCTGCAACAGGTTCTGGCCTGGTTTGATGCCCTGGGACAGGGAACCGGCATGAAACAGCCTGCAGGCATTACCGGTGTGCGAACTGCAATCAGCACATTTTTAATCTTAATGGGGATAATAGCCGGCCTCAGTGCCGCGATGGCATTGTTTTATTACACCGGAGAACAACCCATCAATGTGATAAATGTTTTGGCGGTTGGTGTCGGGTTGCAGCTGGCGCTGCTTGCCGTGTTTTTTCTCGCATTGATTTCCCGTTCACGCTGGCTTGACAATGTTCTGTCCGGTTTTAACGCAGCTCGCTGGGCAGTACGATTGGCTTATTTCATGCCATCGTTAAAAAATTCTATTAACACATTAATGGATTCAAACCAGGGAACAATTAATGAAAAAATTATTAAATGGCAGACTATATCGTGGTCCCAGCAATTTGCTCTGGCCTTTAATTTCGCGCTTTTAGTATGCTGTTTGTATTTAGTCACATTTTCGGATCTTGCATTTGGATGGAGCACCACGTTAGCATTTGACAGCAATGTAGTAAAACAGGTCACAGACATACTATCTTTTCCCTGGAAAACACTCCTGCCAGCGGCCGTACCGCAGCTCGATTTAATAGATGCCACGCGTTTTTACAGATTAAAAACAATAACCATGGGTCAACAGGAAAATGGTCTTTTGAATCAAGCCCAGCTGGCTGGAAACTGGTGGCGCTTTCTGTTTCTTTGCCTGGTAGTTTATGGTTTTATACCTCGAATACTCACCTTTGTGTATTCAAAATATAAATTGTCAAAAAGCATCAGAATATCTATCATGGCTTTGCCCGGCCTGCATCTTTTAATAGACAGGATGAATACGCCCACGGTTGCTACAAACGCTGAGACGCCTGAAGTCAGTAGTGATCTAAACCAGGAATCTATATCCAGACCAGTTACAGCTTTAACAGACCGTAACTGTACGATTTTACATTGGGGTCAGCCAGCGATTGAGAAGGCTGAATTGTCGAATTGGCTGCAAAAATCGACTGGTGCGAATGTCCTGGATATGAGAACAGTGGCCAGCAACAACAGTGAAAACCTGTCAGATTTTAACGCATTATCCGGATTGAGCGACAGGCAGGTTCTTGCAATCTTAGTCAAAGCATGGGAACCGCCTACCCTGGAACTCACCGACTGGATCGCAGAATTAAGAACTCATTTTGGAAACCAGACATTAATCGCGTTAATTCCCTATGACATAGACACGCAATCGCGGATCAGTCCGGCCTCAGCCATGGACTCAAAAACTTGGCAGGATTTTCTCAGGCGTCATGATTCTGAGCATATTGAATTTCACGGAGCACGAAGGTGAGTGTACCCGCATTTGCCGTGGTAGGCCATCCAAACAAGGGTAAAAGCTCTTTGGTTGCCACCCTTTCACAGGATGATTCGGTGCAGATATCGATGGTTCCCGGAACGACTACAAAAGCTCGCGTCTTCCCGATGAAAGTTGATAACGAGGTACTTTATCAACTCATCGATACGCCGGGTTTTCAACGTGCACATAGAGCACTGAATTGGCTTAAAGAACGTGAAACTGATATTCATCTGCGCGCTGATCTGGTTAAAGAATTTGTAGCCACATTCAAGGACAGCGAAATATTTTATGACGAATGTGAATTACTCACACCTATTCTCAATGGCGCCGGCATTTTATATGTGGTTGATGGATCAAAGCCCTACGGTAGCGAGTTTGAAGCTGAAATGGAAATTCTGCGGTGGACAGGACAACCCTGTATGGCGCTGATCAATTTAATCGGCGAGGGTGATTATGTTGACCAGTGGAAAAAAGCGTTATCCCAGTTTTTTCAGATTGTGCGCGTATTCAACGCGGTAAGTGCTGATTTTGAGAGACACGTTGAACTCTTAAA
>JAHEKD010000220.1 GCA_024638545.1 Gammaproteobacteria bacterium | reverse complement strand
CAGAAGACACCATCCTATATTCACGACCGATGTTATGAAACCGCGTTCAAAATTTATAACCCGGCCGTACACAGCCGTGAGCCCTATACAAAGGGACGCAATCTCAGGCGCAGCCCATTCTGGGCCAGGGAGAAGGAACTGGGCGGCTATTTCATGGAACTGGCCGGATGGGAACGTGCTCACGGCTATGCTTCGAATGAGCACTTGCTGGATAAATACGCAGATAGAGTTCCGGTTCGTGAAAATGAGTGGGACAACCGGCATTTCTGGCGGGTGTCCAATGCCGAGCATTTGGCGATGTCTGAAAATGCAGGCATGTTCAACCTTTCACACTTTGCGGTTTATGATGTGACGGGCGCGGATGCCCAGGCCTTAATGGAGTATGTGTGTGTGGCCAAAGTTGGCGGCGATACAGCAATCGGCAAAGGAATTTACACCCATTTTCTGGATCACCGGGGTGGTGTCCGTGCTGACTTGACGGTGATTCGACTCGATAAGGATAAGTATCGCGTTATCGATGGTGCCGATGCCGGACACCGTGATTACATCTGGTTAAAGCGTATGGCTGAGGATCGTGGCTGGCAGGTGTACATCGAAGATCGCAGCGATCATCTTGCCTGTCTTGGTTTATGGGGACCGAACGCCCGTAAAATGCTTAAGGCGATTGCCGACGAACCACAAGCGCTGGAAGCTGATAATTTTCGTTTTGCGACCACTAAAAATATCACCTTACGCGGGATTCCGGTGCTGGCATTTAGAATTTCCTACGTAGGCGAACAGGGCTTTGAGCTACACGTGCCCTTCAGCTACGGACTATCGCTTTGGGACTTAGTCTACGCACAGGGCGCAACGCCAGTGGGAGTCGAAACCTACGCAAATAGCCGGCGCCTGGAAAAAAGCCTGCGCCTGCAAAATGCTGATTTGTTAACCGAGTACAATTTGTATGAGGCAGGATTAGCACGGCCAAAGGTTAAGGAAGCTGACTTTCACGGCAAGGCAGCTTATCTTGAGCATCGCGGGCGTGAATATCAGAGTGCCTATTTGTGCACGCTCACCATGTCGGACAATGTGGATTCAAACGGGGTGGCTCGGTATCCGGTCGATACCTGTCCGATTGTTGATCCGCAAAGCAGCCAGGTCCTCGTTGACGATCTTGGGCGGCGATCCTATACGACCAGTATTTGTTACGGACCGTCTATTGGTAAAAATATTGCGTTGGGTTATCTGCCCCGTGAATATGCACAAGAGGGTCGTGAGCTGGTCATCGAATATTTTAATGAACAATACCCGGTGCTTGTAGAAGCTGTCGGCTGCAAAGCACTTTATGATCCGGCAAACGAATTACCCAGGACATAGCGGCTCATGCAGTGGTCCTGTGGCGGCCTGACTTAATTTTTTACACAGCTAGCCCGCATTTCTCACCACCCTACTACTGCGACGGTTCCTTGCCACGCCCTGTGGGCATTTTACTCGGTCAGGGTCCTCGAGATAGTGTCAACGATGCCTGCGGGCGCTTTGGTCGTAAAACCCATAGAGGGCGTATCCATTAACCGTCTCGCTACGGAGTCTGTGATAAACACGGGCTGAAGCATTAACGTGCACTAATAATCGATGGTTATCTCCGCGAGCCATCATTAATTAATTATCCGGTTCAATGTCGATTTTTACCCACTTATTTAGTCGATTATTCGCGCCGGAAAATGACGAGTGAGTATCCTGGAGTGTCAATTCTATTACTTGCCACTATATCTCGATTCCATTTCGTAATACTCATCAAAACCTACAATTTTACGCAGCTCGGCAAAATCCATGAGCTGTTGCGGGTGCCCGCCGGATTTCATGGCCAGTAAGGATTGCTGCATCGCCAGCATGGCGCTGCTTAGCAGTGTCAGGGGATAGGCGGCTATAGAGAATCCAATTTGCTCCAGAGCCGTATGAGACAACAAAGGCGTATCGCCACCTTCGACCAGGTTTGCCATTTTGGGCCCTGGAAGCTCCTCGCAAATCCTGCGCATTTCCATTTCTGAGTGCGGCGCTTCCACAAACAGGATATCCGCACCGAGTTCGGCAAACCGTCTTGCCCTGGAAATTGCTTCTTCAATGCCGTGATCATGCCGGGCATCCGTACGCGCAAGGATTAGAATATCCGCACCTTCACTGCGTGCCTCCACGGCAGCCCTGATGCGATTGAAGGCCTCGTCTGTGCTGACAACAGATTTTCCGCGGGTGTGCCCGCAGCGTTTTGGAGATTGCTGATCTTCAATCATGACAGCAGCAAAACCGGCGGCGGCATACCCTTGTACGGTCCGGCGCACGTTGATCGGATTACCGTACCCGGTATCACCATCACCGATCACCGGAATGTCCACAGCCGCGCAAATATTGCGACCCTGATCAAGCATTTCGCCATATGAAATTAAGCCTGTGTCGGGCAGGCCAATGCGAGCAGCCGAAACGGCGAAGCCACTCATGAACGTCAGTGGGAATCCGGCCTGGGAAATCATTTTTGCGGACAGGCTGTCAAAACAGCAGGGCATGACGTGCAGTCCCGGTTTTGCCAGCAAATCTCTTAAAACTTTCACAGGATATTTACGCACGGCTCGCTACAGTTTAAATGGCAGGTAGAGTACAAGATCCGGCCACAGGTAACACACCATGACGGTGACCAGCATTAACAGCAGGAACGGCCAGACACCCGATGCCACTTCGCTCATCCTGGCATCGGCAACGGCCTGAATAATGTAGAGATTCAAGCCGATCGGGGGTGTAATTAACGCGCATTCAATCATGATGACAAAAAACACTCCGAACCAGATAGGATCAATGCCGATGGGCAGCAGTGCCGGTGCCAGAACCGGCACCATGATCAGCATCATCGACAGTGCTTCAAGAAACAACCCCATCAGAATCAGGACAATGCTGATGACCAGAACAAAACCCCAGGGTTCTGTAAATGTCTGGGTAATAAGCGCAGCCAGGTCCTGAGGTATTCGATACAGCGTAATGGCTTTGCCAAATACCTTGGCGCCGGCAATAATCAGCAAAATGGCGACGGTTGTTTCCATCGATTCTACAACGGCATCCTTTAGTTTATGCCAGGTCAGTGTGCGCAGAATAACGGCGGTAATAATGAGTGCACAAATAAAACCAATGGCAGCCGCTTCAGTAGGCGTAAAAATACCAAAATAAATACCGCTTATAACGATGCATGCCAGCGCCAGAGACGGGGTTGCGCGCAGCAGGGTTCGACGCCGCTGCTGCCATGTGGCTTTCTCATTTCGCTGATATTTTGAAGAGAATATGGCATGAATAACAGAAAAGCCGATAAACAGTGCGACCAGTAAAGCAGCAGGGCCAATGCCCGCGATAAAAAGTTTAATGACTGATTCTTCTGTTATAAACCCGTACACAATCATGGGAATTGAAGGCGGTATCAAGATGCCGAGCGTCCCGCCCGCTGCCAGCAGGCCAAGCACCATGTTGCGTGGATAACCGTGGCGGATCATCTCCGGTATGGCGACAGTGCCAATAGTCGCAGCAGTCGCCACCGAGCTACCGGATATGGCTGCGAAAATCGCGCAGGAGAGAATCGTTGCTACTGCAAGACCGCCTGGCAGGTGACCGACCCAGGCCTGGACGGCATTGAACAAATCGCTGCCAACCCCGCCCTTAAGTAAAATATTTGACATTAAGAGAAACAGTGGGACAGCCAGCAGAACAAAGTTGTCCATGGTGCTGAGCAGCCCCTGCGGGACCATGAGCAATGAAAAGTCTCCCACAAGAAGCAATAACGCTCCCAGGCCACCCAGTGCAAATGCCACTGGAATACCCATAGCCAACAGACTAAATAGAGTCAGCAGAATGAGCGCTGTCGTCATGTCGTTCCGTCTTTAAACTGCCCGGCAATTTCTGCCAGCGATTGCAGAAACAGGATGCCGAATCCTGCAGGTATTACGGCTTCGGACCACCAGTTTGGGATATTAAGCATTGTGCCGGTTGAACGCCCACGTACGAATGAGTCCCAGAAAATAGTGCTGCCATATATGACCACAAGCAGACACAGCAGCGAAATGAAAACCAGAGTGACGAGTCTGAGCCAGCGTATTGTGTTTTGATTCATGAAAGATTCAAGCGCACTGATGCGAATGTGCTGATCTCGCTTGAGCGCACGGCTGATGCCCAGAAATGTTGCCCACAGAAACAAGAGCTGAGACAGTTCCTGCGCCCAGATAGTGGGCGCATTGAATAAATATCGCGCCAGCACCTCATAAGCAATCATTAGTCCTATCAGAAAGTACATCCAGGCGGCAGCGATGCCAAGGAATTCACTGCACTGGCCCACCCTTGAGATGATTCGGCTCATGAAATTTTTTATGACTCAGGCACAAATCACTAAAATCTGTTACTCACAGGCCCTGTGCCGCATCCAGAAGTTGCGCGCCCAGTTCACCAGCCGCAGCCTTATATTTTTCCAGCACCGGTGCGGACGCACTTTTCCACGCCTCAAGCTCGCTCTCAGTTGGTGTATAAATGCTCATTCCATTTTCTTGTGCAGCGGCATAAGCTTCTGCCTCAATGTCCGCCATTGCATCCCTGACAGCAAGATCAGCTTTGTCTGCTGCAGCCTGAATAATTGCTTTGTGATCATCAGGCAGACCCTGCCAGAACTCGTCGTTGATGATAACGATGAATTCGATATCAGCATGGTTTGTAACCGTGATGGTGTCCATAACTTCCCAAAGTGAACGGCTTTTCACGCCGGAGACACCGGTCATGCCGATGTCAACTGTGCCGCGCTGATAGGCCAGGTACTGTTCTGAGCCCGATATCAGTGTTGGTGCGCCACCTACAGTTTCGATGAACTCGCCCAGCGTTTTTCCAAAAACACGAACCTTCTTATTTTGAATGTCTTCGGGAGTTTTAATTGGTGATTGCTTGGATAACATAATTGCACCACCGTAGGCTTGCCACCATAAAACCCGTGAGCCGGTGTCCAGGATGGCTTCATCAATCGGGCCGCGGATAGTGCTGCCTTTAGCGGTTGCTGTTCTGACTTTATCTTCACTGTTGAATAAAAAAGGCTGATAAAAAATATCCACTGCCGGGATATCACCAACAAAACGCGTGAGTGATGCCACGCCCATTTCTATTGATCCTGATCCAACGGCCTGCGGTACTTCCTTGTCTTTATAGAGTTGTGCGGAGTCATAAATTTCAACAACGATTGCGTC